>JAFNZQ010000302.1 GCA_017382775.1 Spirochaetaceae bacterium | reverse complement strand
TCCAAACCAACGAGGTCGAACAGCAAAATGGCGGCCGTTCCTCGTGTAAAGTCAAAAGCGTAAAATCACCGGGTGAACTATTCGATTTTTTCGAATAGTTCACTTTTCCGCCACCATAAGGTAACACAGCCGAATCGCAGGCCGTAATTCTCAAATAATGGCGGTTGCGACACGCCTCGTCATCACGCCCCAACTATTCGAATTTTTCGAATAGTTGGATTTTTCGCACCGGGGAAAAGGCAAAGGTGGTTTTTACCGCCGATTTATCGCGATTTGCCGTAAAAAAATAAAAAAAAATGGCTTTTTTTTCGATTTCATGTTGACATTTTTTTACGGTTAGGTTAGAATATGTTGACAGATTGGAGCGGTGACCGAGTGGTTTATGGTGGCGGTCTTGAAAACCGTTGTACCGCGAGGTACCGGGGGTTCGAATCCCCCCTGCTCCGGTTAGAACAGGAAAGATTTCCTTAGATATTGGAGCGGTGCGAGAGAGGCCGAATCGGGCTCCCTGCTAAGGAGTTGAACCCCAAAAGGGTTCCGGGGGTTCGAATCCCCCCTGCTCCGAATATTCAAGGTAATGCCTTGATTTTGAGATTGTAGCTCAGTTGGATAGAGCGTCAGATTGCGGATCTGGAGGTCGGAGGTTCGACTCCTCTCAGTCTCAAATATTGGAAAGATGCGAGAGCGGTTGAATCGGGCGGTCTCGAAAACCGTTATACCGAAAGGTATCGGGGGTTCGAATCCCCCTCTTTCCGGTGGTGCGTGGCGACGCACACAAATTACGCGATTTATGGAAAGATGTCCGAGCGGTCGATGGTGCAGTCTTGGAAAGGCTGTGTATGGAAACATACCGGGGGTTCGAATCCCCCTCTTTCCGCAATTACAAGACTTTTTTGATGATACCGGGTCCTATGCAAAGAGCATTTCCAAACTCCGTCAGGTTCGGAAGAAAGCAGCGGTAGGATTTTGCACTTGTGTCATAGCAAACCCGGTTTTTTCTGAACAGTTTTCCAATGAGGTGTCTTTAATGAAGTGGATTGTCTTATCGATTGCCGTTTTAATGTATGTTTTGGTGATCGTTTTTCAACATAAAAAGGTTGTATTCACTTCTGCAGCCGCGATATTGATTTTACTTCTTGCAACAATAGTTCCCAATTCGATTTTTGTAAGCGATTCGGTTGCAGAGCCCTTTCGTTTTTACGCCATCCAACACGCATTTTTGCACCTAATCAACTGGGACGTTCTGATGATTTATGTGGGAAGCATGATTATTGCCGCCGTATTTATATACTCACAGGCTCCGGCACGGATTGCCGACACACTTGTTTCCGCATCTCCCAGCGTGGGAATTGCAATGGTTTTGCTCCTGGCAATGACCGGTATAATCTCCATTTTCGTGGAAAACGTCGCCACCGTTTTGGTAATGGCTCCCATCGCTTTGGCTCTTTCGAAAAAATTAAATTTTAATCCCACATATTTTTTAATCGGCCTTGCAGTGATGTCAAATCTGGAAGGAACAGCCACATTGGTAGGCGACCCACCCTCAATGATTTTCGCCGCCTTTGCCGAATACACATTCAATGACTTTTTCTTCCACCAAGGCAATCTCTCCATATTCTTTTTCGTACAAGCGGGAATGATTGTAGGTTGTCTTTTTTTCTACGCCCATTTCCGAAAATTCCGCGAAAAAATAGCAATGGATCCCACTCCGATTATTTCCATTGTCCCGCCGATTTTGCTTTTGGCAATGATTGTGGGGCTGGCAATGATTTCATTCCTTCATTTGGAGTTTCATTTTGCTTCCGGCGGATGGGTTTTTTTCCTGGGAATACTTGCAGTGCTGTGGTATAAATTCATCCAACGAAAATCCAATGCAGAAACCAAAAAGATGCTTGTGGAGCTGGACTGGGAAACGATTTTATTCCTTGTGGGCATCTTCGTTGTGGTGGGAGCCATTTCCGAAACAGGTTTGTTGCAGGACTTTTCCGAATTCCTACAACGAATAACCGGCGGCAAAAAACTCCTCGGCTTCATCTTGATAATCGTGGTGTCTATTATTATATCCGGCTTTATCGATAATGTTCCTTATATAATAGTGATGTTACCGGTGGCAAATTCCTTAGCACAGGCAATGTCTTTGAGGCCGGAATTGTACCTGTTCGGATTACTTATCGGATCTTGCTTGGGCGGAAATTTGACTCCTTTCGGTGCTTCAGCCAACGTTGTGGCAATGGGGATTTTGAAAAAAGAAGGCTACCCAATGGAATTCAAGGACTGGCTGAAAATCGGATTGCCATTCACATGTTTGACCACCGGTGCTGCAGTTCTTTTCTTGTGGTTCGTTTGGAACTGATTTACAGCGATAAATCCAAAACTCTCCCGATTATTTTAAGAAAACATTTTCACACCGGAATTTTTTATCAATGGGATAAATCCAAAAGTTCGTATGAAATTTTATGATGGACAAAGTTGTGAAATTCCGCCGAGGTAAAATCCCACGGGATTGAAGCATTTCCATAAAAGGGAAAATCAATGTGATTTATCCCAATTATGGAAGAGAAATTCCCCTTGGCGAAAAATTTACAGCGATAAATCCAAAATTTTCGAAAGCCTTTCTGAACCGATTATTTTAAGAAAATTGGCCAATCGCGGACCTTGATCCTTTCCAATCAATGCACGATAAACACAAAGGAAGAAGGCCTTTGGTTCAATGGTGAACCCTGTGATTTCAACTTTACCGATGCCGCTATGGTCAGCGAACCTGTGGATCTTCTCCTCTTTGCAACCAAATCCACCGGTCTGGAAGCTGCAGTGGCAACCTGCCGCCACCTGGTCGGAGCTGAAACGACTTTGGTCTCTGTCCTCAACGGGATTTCCAGCGAGCAGATTCTCTCCTCTTCTTTTGCCGCCCGGCAGGTAGTCTG
>JAFNZQ010000301.1 GCA_017382775.1 Spirochaetaceae bacterium | reverse complement strand
TTTTGGCTCATCTTTTTCAAAGATTTTGCCGTTTTCACCCTGGGGGCGCCCACCGTTGCCTACGGAATATGGGGATATTTCATCGGATTGTGTATGCATTTTGCCTTTTGCGGAGATTTAGTCCCCATTCCGTTTTTAACTGACAGAAGCAATTTTTGTACACGGCGAGTTTTTTTGTTCGCTTCCGTTTGGGTTTTGTGGGAATGGAGCAAGTCCGTGGGATTTTTGGCTTATCCCTGGGGGACTATCGCCATGACGTCCTACAACTGGGATGGAATAAAGCAAATTGCGGATATAACCGGCACTTGGGGAATTTCCTTTTTGTTCGCACTTTTCGCCGCAGTTTTCACTGAAACCATGGCTTTATTCGCCGAAAAAAAGTTTAATAGGCAATTTAGTCGCATCGTGCTGTTTGCCCTCATGATTTTCGCCTCTGCCCTACTTTACGGTCATTTTCGTCCCTTAACCCTGCCGAAATCGCCGGAAACCACAGTGTACGCCTTAATTACCCAGCAAAACGTGGATCCATGGGAAGGCGGCGGAACATACGGGATTGAAGTTTCCCAAAAACAAACGGATTTGGCCTTGGAAAAGTCCGAAATTCCTCCGGACATAGTCCTTTGGAGCGAATCTACCATAAATTATCCTCTGCCCAATTCCCTTCCTTATTATTCTGAACACCCTGTGGATAATCCATTGCTTTCCTACATCGAGAAGGTTAAAAAACCATTTTTAATCGGTGGCCCTGTTGCCATTGAGGATGACTATTACAATTCGGCCAATTATTTTAACGAGAATGGTCAGTGGGCCGGATATTACGCAAAAATGCAGCTTGTTCCCTTTGCGGAAATAATTCCCGGCTCTCAATACAAAATTGTGCAAATTATTTTGGATAAACTCATTGGGTTTTCATCGGGATGGAGCCAAGGTAGGGATTTTACCACCTTTGACATTCCATTGGAAGACTTGGGAGAACACAGACCGGCAGGAACCGTAAAGTTTTCCGCACCAATCTGCTTCGAAGATGCCTTTCCTGAAGTTTGCCGCGGTTTATTTAATAACGAAAGCCGGGTTTTTATCAATATTACCAACGATTCCTGGTCGAAAACCAAATCGGCGGAATATCAGCATTTTGTAATCGCCCATTTTCGTTCCATCGAATTTAGGACGACCTTGGTACGTTCCACAAATTCCGGTTATTCGGTGGTGGTGGATCCCCGGGGAGATGTAATTTTCGATTTGCCCATTTTTGAAGAATGTGCGGAAGTGGCCGAAGTACCGATATATAAGCGGATAAGTACAGTTTACGGCGTTTTTGGTGACTGGTTTCCCATGGTGCTTTTGATAATTTCATTGGTTTTCATAATGGATAAATTTTGGTATTGCGGTACCAGACGAAGCAAGATTTTTGCTAAAAAAAATCATAAGAAAAAGGTGAAAAAATGAAAATAACGGTTTCCAAAAAGACATTTATACTGTTGGGGTATGTGGTTTTATTGTGTCTTTCGGTGTTTGCGGAAAATTTTTACATCAGCATTCAGTCAATTTTAATGCTGGCAACCGGAGTTATATTTGGAGCCGTTGACGGAGCTGCGGTGCTGGGAATGTTTCTTATGATCGGAGCCTTTGGAGTACCGGTGTTTGAGGACTTTGACAGTGGTTTTGCTTTTTTGCTGGGAAGCAGGAGCGGATATCGTTACATATCAGCCTTTTTTGCAGCCGCTGTGGGTGGTGCCATCGCAAAAGATCCGTGGACGGAAACAAGCCACAAAAAATTGTTGACAGCCGCTGTGGCAAGTCTTGTGATTACGGAATTTCCGCCCATACTCCACAGTACAAGAATCTTGCATCAATCTCCATTGAGTTTTTTGGAAAGTCTGGAACCGAGAAGTCTTGCAATAACCTGTATTGTGAAAATAATTATGACAACCGCATTGGCGAAGATATGCCGACCATTGGTGGCAAAACTGTGTAAAAGTAAAGGGATTTTGTTCGGTGTTGATGCCGCTCAGTTGGCGGGAATTATACCGATTGATATGAATGAAATTGGTATAGATTACCTTTGTATTGCGCCTCATAAAAGCCTTTACGCACC
>JAFNZQ010000300.1 GCA_017382775.1 Spirochaetaceae bacterium | reverse complement strand
CCATATCTTACGGTGCCGCTCTTGCACGGGATACCCTTGGAACATTACCCGATCGGGTGGAAGTTTCCGTATCGGGAAGCATCATAAAAAACGCCAAAAGCGTCGTGGTGCCCAATACCGGCGGTCTCCGAGGAATTCCCGTTGCGGTGGCGGCGGGAATTGTAGCCGGTGACGCATCAAAGAAACTGGAAGTTATTGCATCTGTCTCTTCTGATGAAATTGAGAAAATCCATGATTTTGTTGAAAAAGTGCCTATTTCCCTTTCCCCATGTGACAACGGAATTATTTTTGACATAATAATTACGGTTTACAATGGCAATGATTATGCCAAGGTGAGAATTTCCCAACGACATACCAACGTCGTGCTTGTGGAAAAAAACGGGAATAAATCCTTGGACATTCCCGTCCCATCCGCCGGTGAAGAAAATGAAAATGACATTCGTGAAGATTTAAACCTAAAAGACATTTTCGACTTTGCAAACATTGTGGATATGGATGATGTGGAAGAACTGATTGAGAACCAAATTTCTTGCAACACTGCCATTGCCGAAGAAGGCCTTAAAGGTAAGTACGGAGTTAGCGTAGGCAAAACCTTGCGTGATAACTTCTCCGACAGAGTGGAAAATCGTGCCTGTTTCCTTGCCGCAGCCGCTTCCGATGCCCGAATGAACGGTTGCGAGATGCCTGTGGTGATAAATTCCGGCAGTGGCAACCAAGGTCTTACAGTATCCTTGCCGGTAATCGAATATGCCAAGGAATTGGCTGTTCCTCGGGAAATGCTTATTCGCGCCTTGGTTTTTGCCAACTTAATTGCCATCCATCAAAAGGTAGGAATAGGTCGCCTTTCCGCTTATTGTGGGGTGGTTTCCGCCGCAACGGCAGCCATCGCCGGAATTGCCTTTTTGCATCGGGATTCTTTCAGTGTGATTTGTGACACTATCACCAATTCCCTGTGTACCACCAGTGGAATGATTTGTGACGGAGCAAAGGCTTCCTGTGCATCGAAAATTTCCGTGGCCATTTACGGTGGCATGGTTGCTTGGCAAATGGCGAAAAACGGAAGAGTCTTGCAGCCCGGTGACGGTATTGTAGGTGAGGATGCGGAAAAAACAATTTCTGCCGTGGGTAGACTGGCCAGTCGCGGTATGGCCTCCACCAACAATGAAATAATCAGCATAATGACCGGATATCCTCCCTGTTAAATTTATTAAATAGTTTATCCTGTGAATAAAAATCAGTTTTTTTGCCAAAATCTCTTGACAAAAAAATTTAACTATGATAGAATTTATTAGAATCTTTTTAGGAGGCGTACCGTGCCTTGTGGACGTAAACGCAAAAAACAAAAAATTTCGACGCATAAACGCAAAAAAAAGTTACGACGAAATCGACATAAGAACAAGTAGAGCATCATTTTCGTGATGCTCTGTTATTGGGAATTGTTCTCATGTTGGCTGATTTAAATCTGCCCGATGATTTGAAGAATCTCAGTGATGCTCAGTTGTTATCTCTCGCAGACGAGATTCGTGGCGAAATAGTGTCCGCCGTGGGAAAAAACGGCGGACACTTGGCCAGTAATTTGGGCGTGGTTGAATTGGCCATTGCATTGCATCGTTCTTTTGAAAGTCCCAAAGATGCAATTATTTGGGATGTCAGCCATCAATGTTATGCTCATAAGTTATTAACCGGTCGTTATAAAGACTTCTCATCCATACGAACGTTCAACGGAATTTCCGGTTTTACAAATCACAAAGAAAGTATTCACGATTTTTTTGATTGCGGCCACGCTTCCACATCGGTTTCTTCCGCATTGGGATTGGCCATGGCTCGGCATTTGCAAAATGATGGCGGACGGGTAATTGCCGTTTTGGGTGATGGTGCCCTCACCGGTGGAATGACTTATGAGGCTCTTCTCCACGCCGGTGAAATCGGCAGGAATATCATTGTGGTATTGAATGACAACCAAATGTCCATTAACAAAACCACCGGTTCCTTTTCAAAATATTTAAGTCGACTTCGTTTGTTGCCACGCTATCAGTCCGTACGTAACAGAATCGACTGGGTGATTCTCCGAATTCCCTTTATAAATAAGTTGCTGGCCAAGGCAATTTTTGCTTTCAAACGGATGTGCAAGGCTTCTTTTTACAAAACAAATCTTTTTGCCGAATTGGATTTTGAATATGTCGGTCCAATCGACGGTCATAACTTTCAGGAGTTGGAAGACGTTTTTTCCCACATAAAACGGGTGCAACGTCCCATTGTGGTTCACGTTATGACGCAAAAAGGCAAGGGATATTCACCGGCAGAAGCAAATCCGGCCCTTTTCCACGGGGTATCTCCCTTTTCCTTGTTGGATGGCGTTGTGGAGCATAAACGCAACAATTCCTTCACTTCGGTTTTTGCCAAAAAACTTATTTCAATGGCTTCCGTTGACAGCAAAATTGTGGCCATAACCGCCGCCATGCGTCAAGGAACCGGTTTAGAGGCATTTGCCGAAAGATTTCCCAATCGCTTCTTCGATGTGGGAATTGCGGAGGAACATGGGGTAACCTTTGCCGCAGGACTTGCCGTGGGTGGATTGAAGCCCGTTGTGGCGATATATTCCACTTTTTTCCAACGCAGCATCGATCAGGTTATTCACGATGTGGCCTTGCAAAATGCCAGGGTAATTTTCGCCTTGGATCGTTCCGGGGCTGTTCCCGATGACGGTCCCACCCACCAGGGAATTTTCGATATTGCACTGTTGCGGTCGATTCCGGGGATAACCATTTTGGCGCCCGCATCGGAAGCGGAAATGGAGTTGTGCTTGGAATGGGCCGCTTCATCTGACACATCCACGGTTTTACGTTATCCCAAAACCGATTGTCCCGCTGAAGTTCCCGGATTTTCACGCCCCATGGAAAGGGGGCGCGGAGTTATGGCCATTGAGTCTAAAAATGCCGAAACCCTGCTGGTTTGTACCGGCGGAATTTTTGCCGAAGTAAGGGAAGCATCCAATATCTTGTTGCGTAATGGCGTTCCCAATGATGTGTATAATTTACGATTCTTAACTCCCGTGGATGAAGAATACTTTATAAATATCGTTTCCCGATATAAGGCTGTTGTTTTTGTGGAAGACGGAATAAAACAGGGTGGAATTTGCGAAT
>JAFNZQ010000299.1 GCA_017382775.1 Spirochaetaceae bacterium | reverse complement strand
TTCCGTGAAAGCCTGAAAAATCTGGTGGACGCAGAAATGAGTGAGGTGCAACGTTTGGAGCCCCTGTTCCGTAATGAGCATGAGCTTGAAGAATTTCACCGTCGCCACGCAGAAGAAATGGCTGCTTCTGCCAGCTTAGAGACAGCCACTGGTCCTGTATTCTTGGGACTTGATGCAGGTTCCACCACCACAAAGGCAGTTTTGATTGACAAATATGGAAAAATCCTGTGGCGTTTTTATGACGTCAATGGTGGAAATCCCACAAATTTAGCCGTTAAGGTTCTCAAAGACTTGTACAAACTTCTGCCCGATGACTGCTACATTGCCCGTTCCGTTTCCACCGGTTACGGTGAGGCCTTGTTCCAAGCGGCGCTGGGCGTGGACAGCGGCGAAGTGGAGACCATTGCCCACTTTAAGGCCGCGAATTTTTTCGTTCCCGGAGTGGAATTTTTGTTGGACATTGGCGGACAAGACATGAAAGCCCTGCGAATAAAGGACGGCGTCATCGCATCCATTCAGCTGAATGAGGCTTGTTCCTCCGGTTGCGGAAGTTTTTTGGACAACTTTGCTCGCTCCCTGGGTTTGAGCATACAAGATTTTAGCGAAAAGGCACTTTTGGCAGAAAAACCCATTGACTTGGGAAGCCGCTGTACCGTTTTCATGAACAGCCGAGTTAAGCAGGCCCAAAAGGAAGGTGCCGGTTTGGAGGATATTTCCGCCGGACTTTCCTATTCGGTGATAAAAAATGCCTTGTTTAAGGTAATAAAGTTGCGAAATGTTGAGGAAATCGGAACCAAGGTTGTGGTTCAAGGCGGTACCTTCAACAACAATGCCGTTTTGCGGGCCTTTGAGAAAATTTCTAACATAAACGCCTTTCGGCCGGATGTTGCCGGTTTGATGGGTGCCTACGGTGCTGCACTCATTGCCTTGGACAACTGGATTGACATCCTCCTGGCGAACATCGACATTAAAAATTCCCTTGATCCGGAAGAAAGTTTCAAAGAACAACTTTTGGCAAAGGATTCCGCTTCTCTTCCCAAAATTGTTTCATCCATTGCGAAAGCGGAAGAGTTGGACAATTTTTCTTCTTCCACTGACCTGCGTCGCTGCGGTAAATGTGCCAATAACTGTCTTTTGACAATCAATACCTTTTCCCACGGAAAGGGTTCAGAAAACCGTGCTTTTATCACCGGAAACCGTTGCGAACGGGGTTCGGAAATTGATGATGACAACATTAAAATTTTCGATGCGGCGAATTTTAAAGCGGAAAATTTGGGACTGGAACTGCCTAATTTGTTCAAATGGAAGCATGATCGACTTTTTTCATATAAGCCAATTCCCAAGGAAAAGGCTCGAGGCGTGGTGGGAATTCCCCGTGTCTTGAATATGTACGAAAATTATCCGCTGTGGTTTACCTTTTGGAATGCCTTGGGCTTTTCGGTGAAGCTTTCTCCCAGGTCGGGACGGAAAATTTACGAAAAGGGAATGGAGTCCATTCCATCGGAGTCCGTTTGCTATCCGGGTAAAATCAGCCATGGACACATTGAAGTCCTTTTGGAAGCCGGTTGCGACATTATTTTCTATCCCTGTATTCCCTACGAACAACAGGAAGACGAAAATGCCGGAAATCACTATAATTGTCCCATTGTAACCAGTTATCCCGAAGTTTTACGCAACAATATTGAGCAACTTCGCCATGACAAAAACATTAAGTTTTTCAACCCATTTTTGCCGATTTACGATAAGGCAGGCTTGGGAGAACGACTTTTCGAAGAACTGGGAGACAGCCTTTCCCTGGGGAAAGACGAAATTTTAGCCGCTTTGGATGTGGCATGGGATGAACAGGAAAATTTCCGCAGAGAAACACAGGAACAGGGCGAACAGGCCTTGGAGCAAATGATACGCATGGGTGCTTCCGGGATCGTTTTGGCGGGAAGACCCTATCACCTCGATCCGGAAATAAATCATGGCATTCCCGAAATGATTACCGGTTTGGGCTTGGCTGTTCTGACGGAAGACAGCGTGGCCCATTTCGGCGAAGTGGAACGTCCCTTGCGAATCATCGACCAGTGGACTTATCATAACCGACTTTATCGGGCGGCCTCCTTTGTGTCCCTAACTCCGTCGTTGGAACTGATTCAATTAACCAGCTTCGGTTGCGGCTTGGATGCTGTTACCGCCGATCAGGTGGAAGAAATAATGCAGTCCAAAAATCGAATGTACACTCTTATAAAAATCGACGAAGGATCGAATTTAGGTGCCGTTCGCATTCGTATTCGCAGTTTAATTGCCGCAGCCACGGAACGACTGCGAAACCGAAAGAAATTCATTGAAAAACAGGCTTCCGCCGCCTTTGAGCGTGTTGTTTTCGACAAAAGCATGAAGGCCACACACACAATTTTGGCACCTCAAATGTCTCCATTACATTTCCGTATTCTTCAAACGGCTTTTAGGCGTTCAGGATACAACCTGGTTGTTTTGCCTGATGTGGACGTTTCCGCCGTGGATGTGGGATTGCAGTTCGTGAATAACGACGCCTGTTATCCGTCAATTATTGTTGCAGGACAAATGATTGCCGCCTTAAAGTCCGGAAAATACGATTTGAATCATACCAGTCTTATGGTAACACAAACCGGTGGCGGTTGCCGTGCCACCAACTACATCGGGTTCGTCCGTCGTGCCTTAAAGGATGCGGGATGGCAACACATTCCCGTAATTTCCCTTAATGCCGTGGGCTTGGAGGAAAATCCCGGGTTCAAAATCACTCTGCCCCTACTCCATCGCTCCATGATGGCAATTATGCTGGGCGACCTTCTGATGCGAGTTGTATATCGCACTCGACCCTATGAAGCGGAAAAGGGTTCGGTAAATGCTTTGCGAGACAAGTGGATTGACAAAATCGATCAAATGCTGAACAAGAAATTTTTGTTCAACTACGCCGGAATTGTCAAAGCCATTGTTCACGACTTTGACAACATTCCCCTTGTGGCAACGAAAAAGCCGCGAGTGGGCGTTGTGGGAGAAATTTTGGTTAAGTTCCATCCCACTGCCAACAACGACATTTTTTCCACCATTGAAGAGGAAGGCGCCGAATGCGTTGTTCCCGATTTGGCTGACTTCCTTTTCTACACATTTTCCACGGGAATTTACCGCCACGAAAAATTGGCCTTCCCCGCGAAAACGAAACGAAACGCCAAGTTAATCGTTTGGTTTTTGGAACTTTATCGGGATGCAATAAAAAAAGAATTGCAAAAATCTCGTCGTTTTGAACCGCCCAAATCAATATACGAATTGATGAAAGGCGTGGATGATATTGTGCAGTTGGGTAACATCACCGGCGAAGGCTGGTTCCTCACTGCGGAAATGGTGG
>JAFNZQ010000298.1 GCA_017382775.1 Spirochaetaceae bacterium | reverse complement strand
TGGGCACCTTATGCATCAAATATAATTTTTCAGGGAATATTTCAAAATCAAACATATGATGAAGCTATCAATGAATTGGGGTATAGATATTTGGAAAAACCCATAGGAAGGCGAGAATGAAATTGCGTTTTTTCTCATATTTGGATTTTTTATTGCTATTTTCCGTACTTTTCCTTACCACCATCGGTGTGTTCTTTATCTATTCTTCGGGAATAAACTCCGCAGGCGTATCTGTTTCCAATGAATATATAAAACAATCTTTTTTTGCCTCAATCGGGCTGATCTTAATGATATTGATGATACTCATTGACTACAAAAAATTACGACAATTATCTCCTCATTTTTTCATCGTATTGATTTTACTTTTGATATACACCCGACTTTTCGGAAAAACCGCCAACGGTGCAAAAAGTTGGATAGGTATCGGTGATTTTGGCATCCAGCCTTCCGAATTCGGAAAAATCGTATACATTCTCTTCTTTGCATGGTTTTTAGACAGATATAAAAAGATGGATCCTAAACGGCGATTTGGCCTCTCGCTTTTTATTCTCTTGCTTCCCATGGGGCTCATTTTGATTCAACCGGATTTGGGAACTGCCAGTGTTTATGTACCGATTTTTTTGGCCATGTGCTTTGTATCGGAAATTCCGGTTCGATACATTCTTTTCGTCCTTGCTTTAGGAGTACTAACCGTTGTTATCACCGTACTACCAATTTGGGAATCCGATATATATCGCAAACCTCTTCCTTTTTTTGCAATTTTTTCCAACCAATCATTGAAAATAACATTGATTTTAATTTTTGCCTTCGTAAGTGTAATTTCATTGATTGGGTACATATTTTTTAAACATTCCTACTTATACTGGACTGCTTATTCTTTCCTGATTTTTACATTTTCCTTTTTATGTTCCATCGCATTCAGCAAGGTACTGAAACCATACCAAATTTCTCGACTTATTATTTTCTTAAATCCCAATATCGATCCCTTGGGTAGTGGATGGAACATCATCCAATCAAAAATTGCCATCGGTGCCGGTGGCATTTTCGGACAGGGATTTTTAAAAGGTACCCAAAGTCATTACCGTTTTCTACCGCAGCAAAGTACAGACTTTATTTTTAGTATTTTCTCGGAAGAAATGGGATTTCTTGGGGGCTGTGTTGTATTTTTGCTATTTATAATAATTTTTGCTCGGGCATTGAACATAGGATTCAGTTCAAAAAATACCTATGGATACTATGTGGCAGTGGGTATCGCCGCCATGTTTTTCTACCATTTTATCGTAAATGTGGGAATGGTAGCCGGTATTATGCCAATAACCGGCATTCCGCTGTTTTTTATGTCATACGGTGGATCTTCCCTATGGACTGCAATGATAAGTATCGGTATTTTGATGAGCATAAATATGAGAAAAATTGAATACTAATAAAATGTAAATCACTGTTTACAAATTCACTATCAAACTGTAAACATCGATTTACATTTTTGTTTTTCAATGATTCCGGTCTTGACAAAATAAACGTATTGAATTACAATAATTCGAGGTTTTTATGAAAAAAATTGAACTTGAAAAAGCTTATAATCCGAAAGATTTTGAAGAACGGATTTACTCTCAATGGGAAAAGGGCGGATATTTTAGTCCCACCAATGCATCCGATGACACCTTTACTGTGGTAATTCCTCCACCCAATGTAACCGGTGTTTTACACATAGGCCATGCGTTAAATAATTGTTTACAAGATATAGTCGTAAGATATCACCGAATGTGCGGTAAACGAACTCTTTGGGTACCCGGAACCGACCATGCCGGTATTGCCACACAAAATGTGGTGGAACGACGATTGAAGAAAGAGGGCAAAAGCCGTTTTGATCTCGGTCGTGAAAAATTTGTTGAGCAAACTTGGAAAGTCAAAGACGAACATCATAAAATAATCAGTAACCAACTTCGAAAAATCGGTGTTTCCGTCGATTGGGACCGTGAACGTTTTACATTGGATGAGGGACTTTCCAAGGCAGTACGAGAAGTTTTCGTGACCTTGTACGAACGAGGTTTAATCTATCGGGGAAACTATTTGGTTAATCGCTGTGTCTGCTGCGGTACTGCATTGGCTGACGATGAAGTGGAACATGAAGAAACCGAAGGAGCCATGTACCACATTTTCTATGAGACAGAAGAGGGTGGTAAAATCGAAATTGCCACAACACGTCCCGAAACCCTTTTCGGTGATACGGCAGTGGCTGTACATCCCGAAGATGAACGATATAAAAATCTCATTGGAAAACGGGTTAAATTGCCTTTAACGGATAAAACCATTCCCGTGGTTACCGACGAATATGTGGACCGTGAATTCGGAACCGGTGTTGTAAAAATAACACCGGCCCACGATCCCAATGACTGGGAAGTAGGTAAGCGTCACAACCTTGATGTGGTGAACATAATGAATCCCGCCGGAACATTAAACGAGAATGTTCCGGAAAAATATCGCGGACTTACCATGGCACAGGCCAGAAAGGCTGCCGTTGCAGATTTGGAAGAAGTGGGGCTTTTGAAAGAGATTAAAAAGATTACCCATTCCGTGGGGCACTGTTATCGCTGCCACACGGTTATCGAGCCCTTTTTGAGTAAACAATGGTTTGTGAAAATGCAGCCATTGGCAGAGAAGGCTCTTGCGGCCTGGAAGAATGGCGAAATCGTTTTCTATCCGAAAAAATGGGAAAACACATACAAGCACTGGATGGAAAACATCCGCGACTGGTGTATTAGCCGACAACTTTGGTGGGGACACAGGATTCCCGTTTGGTATTGTGAAAAATGCGGTGAGATGATTGTTTCACGGGAAGATCCGGAAACTTGTCCCCATTGCGGTAGCGATAAATCTGCTTTAAGCCAAGACGAAGATGTGTTGGATACATGGTTTTCTTCCTGGTTGTGGCCCTTTTCCACCTTGGGATGGCCGGAAAAAACGCCCGATTTCAAAGATTTTTATCCCACCACAGCCTTGGTTACCGCCTACGACATTATATTTTTCTGGGTAAGCCGAATGATTATGGCCGGATTGGAATTTACAGGAAAGGTACCTTTCCGCGACATTTACATCCACGGACTTGTTCGCGACAAAAAAGGTCGTAAAATGAGTAAGTCTTTGGGGAACGGTATTGATCCTTTGGACATAATAAACGAATACGGTGCCGATGCCCAAAAATTCACCTTGGCATTCCTGTGCGCCCAAGGCCAAGACGTCCTAATTGACAACGAATCATTTAAACTGGGCAGTCGTTTTGCAAACAAGATTTGGAATGCCTCTCGTTACATCCTTTTGAATTTGGAAGGTCGCACTCTTTTGCCAATTGACGAAAAGTTACTGGTAGAAGACGGTTGCAAAAACGGTCTTTCCTCATTAGACCGATGGATTTTCTCTCGATTAAATTTCTGTGCGAAAAAAATCAACAACGCATTAACGGGATACAGATACAACGAAGGCGCCTCGGCACTCTACGATTTTTTCTGGAACGATTTTTGCGACTGGTATGTGGAAGGAACAAAATTGTCATTCCGTAATGGAGATGATGATGAGAAAGATCGTGCCGTTAGCGTTCTTTTAAATGTTTTGGAACAATCTTTGCGATTATTGCATCCTTACTTGCCCTTTGTTACGGAAGAAATTTATCAAAAATTGCCCTTATCGGAAATTTCCGAGGCTCGTAAAAAGGTTGGAAGCAGCGAATGTGCCAAGATGCTCATTGTGTGCCAATATCCACAATGGCGAGAAGAAAGAGAATTCCCGCAAGATAGCGAAGAATTTAACTTATTGCAAGATTTAATCGTAAAAGTACGTGCCCTACGCGCGGAATGCGGCATTTCTGCGGATTTAAAACTTCATTGTTCAATAAAATGTGCCGAAAAAGAAACAGAAGGTATTTTCACTAAATATCATGATTTAATTTTACTTTTGGCAAATTTGAAAGATATTGATTTTTCCTGCGACAGTGATAAATCAATTGGTACTGTTGGATCCGGCTTTGAGGCATTTTTACATCTTGAAGGAAGTGTAGATTTACAACAGCTGAAAGCCCGTTTCCGGAAAGAAATTTCAGACGAAAGCGCATACTGTGAAAAACTTACCGCAAAACTTTCCGGTAAATTTGCAGAGCACGCAACTCCGGAAGTTGTGGCTGCCGAAAGGGAAAAATTACAAAATGCGCAAATTCGTATTGAAAAACTTCAACAGCATTTAAAGAGGCTTTAATTATGGAAATGAATACCGTTTCTATGCTTGAATTAGGTGATTTGTATTTGGCTCCCTACGTTCAGATTTCCACAACACTTATTGGGAAAGAACGCCGTAGCGGTGGCAATATGTTTCGTCACCAAATGGATACCTTTGCAATACTTTTGGATTACGGATATACCGACAGTGTGCTGTTGAAAGCAAGTCTAATCCACGATGTGGTGGAGGATATTCCGGATTTTGACATAAAACGGATCATTCCCATTGATGATGAAGCCTCCGATGTTTTAGACTTGGTTCTTCAAGTTACCAAGAAAAAGGGACAATCGAAGGAAGATTTCCTGCGTTCAATTATTTCGGGCAATTCTGAAAATGCAAAAATTTTAAAAACCGCAGATCGTATCAGCAACATGATTTCCTTGGGGTATGTCACCGATTTGGATTTCATAAATCGATATTGTAATGAAACGGAATTTTTTATTTTTCCCATTGCCCTGGATGTAAACTTTGATATGTATCAAGAATTGATAAAACTGGTTATGAGCCGCCGAAAATTTTTGGAAGAATGTGGATATTTGGATCGAATAGCCGAGAAAAAAAATGAAACAGATTATCCAAAGGCTTTTACCGACTGATGCCACAACATAGACTGTTTAGAATTATTGACAAGGCCATTTGGGAATATAAAATGATTTCACAAGGTGACAAAATCCTTGTGGGACTATCGGGTGGAAAGGATTCCCTTGCTCTCCTTCATTATTTGGTGAAGCGCCGGATGCAACAACGGGAAAGTTTTGATATAACGGCTTTTCACATTAAAACCGATATTACTTCCGGAATTTCCAACAATTTAATTTCAATTGTAAATTCATGGGATGTTCCCCTTATCATTAAAGAAATTTCCGTTTTGGAACGATTAAAATCCGGAAAAAAAATGAATTGCTGGTGGTGTTCCACCCAACGACGTACAGAATTAAACAATTACGCTATGGAAAATTCCTTTAATAAAATAGCATTGGGACACCACATGGATGATATACTGGAAACCTTACTAATGAATATGTTGCAAAAAGGTGAACTTTCCACCATGAGTCCCGTAGTAAATTATCGTAAATATCCGGTTAAGGTAATTCGGCCACTTTGTTTTTCTTCGGAGCAAAGAATCATCGACTATTGCACAGAAAACAATTTTATTAGCGAGACCTGTACCTGCGATTTTCAAAGTAATTCATTCCGAAAAGAAGCGCGAAAAAAACTTTCTCTCATTACAGATGGAGACGAGCAGGTCAAATTGAAAATGCTCCATTCATTAAAAAACGTTAATTTGGAATGTTTATTGTAAACTTTCCAAGGTTCCTATTAAAAAATCACCCTTTGCATTAAGATCCATTTTTTCAATGGCCAGTTTTAAAACATTAGCCGTATTTGGATCAAGCCGAACCTTTCCATCACTTTTTTGAATTAAATTAACTACCTTGTCCACGGAAATATCCGACACACGGGAAAATTCCACGGAAATTACACCTCGAAGTTCCTTAATATTTTTAACATGTAATTTTTTGCAGGCAATACGAATTTTAGCCAGTGTTAACAGATTCCTTACTTCCGGTGGGAAAATACCAAAACGATCTTGAAGCAACCTTTCCGCATCAACCAATTCTTCATCGGAAGAAATTGCGGCAATTTTTTTATAAAATTCCATCTTCGTCTGTTCGTTGGAAATGTAAGAAGAGGGAATGTACCCGGAATATTCCAATTCCAAAACCACATCATCTTCGGCTTCATAATTTTCATCCTGCAATTTTTGAATTGCCTGTTCCAAAAGATGAAGATACATATCGAAACCAACAGAATAAATGTCACCGGACTGATCGCGGCCCAAAAGATTTCCGGCTCCGCGAATTTCCATATCTTTCATGGCAATTTTGAAGCCGCTACCTAAATCAGTAAAATCGCTTATAACCTGTAATCTCTTCATGGCAATTTCGGAAAGAATTCTGTTTCCGGGATAAAGCAAATAGGCGTAGGCCTTTTTGTCAGACCGTCCCACACGCCCGCGTAACTGATACAACTGAGAAACGCCGTACATATCCGCTCGGTCAATAATTATTGTGTTTACTGATGGAATGTCAATTCCGTTTTCTATAATTGTTGTGGAGACCAGTACGTGAAAACCGCCGTTTTTAAATCTGCGAAAAATATCGTCAAGTTCATCCACACTCATGCGACCGTGAGCGTAATCAATCATTACTTCAGGCAGCAAATTTCGCAAATGGGCACAAATTCCTTCCAGGGATTCCACTCGGTTATGAAGGAAAAAAACTTGTCCGCCACGTTGAATTTCACTGCGAACGGCTCGTATTATTCTCTCGTCGGTACATTCATCGATAATTGTTTCAATGGGACGGCGATTCTCCGGTGGAGTATTCAAAATACTCATATCCCGTATTTTCAAAAGAGACATATGTAGGGTTCTGGGGATGGGGGTGGCACTCATGGCAAGACAATCCACATTTGTTTTCATTTCTTTAAGTCGTTCCTTATCTTTAACCCCAAAACGTTGTTCTTCATCGATAATCATTAGTCCCAAATCTTTGAAAACAATGTCGTTTTGAATCAACCGATGTGTACCTACAATTATGTCAACATCACCGGATTTTAATCGCTCAATAATTTTTTTCTGCTTTGATTTTTCCACAAACCTGGAAAGCATCTCAATTTTAACGGGAAAATTCGCAAAACGCTCCAAACAGGTTTCATAATGTTGTTCACACAAAAGGGTGGTGGGAGCCAGAAAAGCCACCTGCTTTCCGCAAACAACGGCTTTAAAAGCCGCACGCAGGGCAACTTCCGTTTTACCATATCCCACGTCACCACAAATCAAACGGTCCATGGGAATTGGTTTTTCCATATCTTCTTTAACTTCCCTAATGCAGGCAATTTGATCCGGAGTTTCCACATAGGGAAAATTGGCTTCAAAGGTAAGTTGCCACTCGGAATCGGGGGAAAATGCAAATCCGCGGGAAGTTTTACGTTTGGAATACAATGATAACAACCGTTCCGCCAACTCTTCAACGGC
>JAFNZQ010000297.1 GCA_017382775.1 Spirochaetaceae bacterium | reverse complement strand
TTTACAACGGAAAACTTTCTGTTTCCAATGATATAAATGAAATGCCCGCTACTGAAATTACCGTAAACAAATATCCCAACATCAAATAATTTTTGAAATTTTCAGTTGGATTGGGGTTCGCGATAAATGCGAACCCCTTTTTTTATGTAAAAATTTTATTGTAATTTCCCCATTATGTGTATAAAATTTCCCATCTTTCACACTTACAATCTTGACAAATGATAATAAATGTGGTACAATTCTTTAATTATTACATTGGAGGTAAAATAATGAAGAAACTTCTTTCACTGATGTTGGTTCTTGCGGCTATTATCAGTATTGCTTCTTGCAGCAAAAAGGAAGCAGAAACAAGTGCGGAAGTATCTGAAAGTCAGGAATTGCGTATTGCAATGATTACCGACTCTTCCGATATTACCGATCAGGGATTTAACCAAATTACTTACGAAACTTGTAAGAATTTTGCGGGACAGTACAGTTTGGGATTTCAGTACTACAAACCGTCCGGTGATACCCGTGAAGCACGTGTTGCGTCCATCAACCAGGCAATTCAAGATGGCTACAATGTGATTGTGGTACCGGGATATCTTTTCGCCGAATCCATTTTCCAAGTGGCTGAAATGAATAGCGATGTTTATTTCGTCGGTCTTGATATCTCCGAGGGTGACGTTTTGGCTGTTGCCGAAACTGCCGGTAAAAGCAACTGGAAACTTCCCCCCAACTGCTTCTGTGCCGTTTACGAAGAGCACTTGTCAGGTTTTATGGCAGGATATGCCGCCGTTAAGGAAGGTTACAAACACCTTGGTTTCTTGGGCGGAATTGCCGTTCCTCCTGTGACACGATTCGGTTTCGGTTTTGTTCAGGGTGCTGACGCTGCCGCTAAAGAGATGGGAATTGCCGATCAAGTTGCCGTTGAATACATTTATGGCGGCCAGTTTTACGGTGATTCTATCATCACTGCAGCCATGGATAGTTGGTATCAACAACGTGGCGTTGAAGCCATTTTCGCCTGTGGTGGCGGTATTTTTACTTCAGCCTGTGAAGCTGCCGCAAAGGTCGGAAAAAAGGTTATTGGTGTTGACGTGGATCAAACCGTACAAATTAACAAATATGGTGAAGGAATGCACTTGACCTCTGCCATGAAGGGATTGGCAGCCACTGTTACAACAGTTCTCACTGCATTGTACAACGATCAATGGAACCGCTATTCCGGCAAATTTGAATCCTTGGGATTAACTTCTCCGGAGGTTGACGATCCCAATTCTCCCAACTTTGTTCAGTTACCCACCGAACATTGGGCAATGACAAATTTCACCTTTGATGATTACAAAGCCTTGGTTGCTGATCTTTACAACGGTAAATATGTTGTTTCCAACAAAACCGATGCAATGCCCGCAACTGAAATTACAGTCAACCAATATCCCAACATCAAATAATTTTCATTGATAAAAAGGCGAATTCATTATTTTGGAATTCGCCTTTTCTAACTATGTATTTTTTTCACTTTTTCCCCATAAAATAATTAAACATTTTTAGGGGGAAAAATGAAAAAAGTATTCTTTTTATCGTTAATTTTATGTCTTTCCGTTGGAGCTTGCAAAATGGCTGTGGAAAGCATTGAAATTCTCAGTGGAGATTTTGAATTTCCAAAATTGTTGTCTCTTTCTGCCATGGACAGCGGAGATTGGAATTTGGAATTTTCTAAACCCGTCGTTGTTTCATCCCTGGACTGTTACCGTATTGATGGGGAAAGAACTCCCGACTTTGAAAACGGTCTCACATTGAAAACCGATGCAGATTTGGGAACGGATTTTTCCTATTCCCAAGTGGATGGGAAAAACATTTCGGTTACCATTCCATCCGGTGTGGATCTTCCTGCCATTGAAAAATACGGAATTGACGGAACGGTAAAGGATTCCAACGGTAATTCCATGCGGTTTTGCGGTACATTAAAACGTTTTTCCAATCCGCCACCGAAATTTATTTTGAATGAAATGCAGTTGTCGAGAAAGGGGGAAAAATTCAAGTTTGTGGAATTGAAGGTATTGGAAGACGGCAATATGGCCGGTGCAGCCTTGTTGTGGGCGGGGAAAAGTAAGGATGCCATTCGTTACGAGTTTAATGACATCCCCGTGAAGAAAAATGACATTATTTTAATCCATGTTTTGCCGAAAAACTTTTCCGGGGAAATTCCGGAGGATGAAGGAAAGTTAGGAAAAGCAAAATGTAAATTCAGTGGTGCTAAGGACAGTGCTTGGGATTTGTGGGTTAGGGAAGAAGCCTTTGCCATTTCCAAATCCGGGATTTTGGTGGCGGAAGAGCGTTCTTGCGGAAAAATGATTGATGCAATTTTAATCGCCGATAAAACAAAGGATGGGTGGAATACGCGAATTCAAGAGGATATTGCAAAAAAGGTTTTCACATCGGGAGTGTGGTCGGGCGGTTATGAAACAAAATATGCCTTTGATTCCGCAAACCTAAAGAGTGGCGGTGACGGACTTTGCCGAAGCAGTGGCGATTACGGTGCAGTTGCCTGGACGCGAGTAACAAATTCCAAATTAAGCCCGGGGTTATAATTCTTCCGTAAGTTCTTCCGGTTCTTCTGCGACTTCACGCATGAAGTCCGATTCGGCCGGAGGAACGATGGTTTCGCGACGTTTCTTTGCTGTGTAATAGTGTTCAGTGGACAAAAGGATAAATATCAAAAATGTTGTGATTAGACCTAGGATTTTACAACGGGTTTCGGAAAATGTTGACAACTTGGGAACCGGAACGATAACGCCGCTTTCAATGGAAAACCGTTTTCTTTCGTTTAGACCGCGTATGTTGATGAGTTTTTCGTTTTCAGCCATAACGTATCCCAATTTTCGCGCATAACCTGCCACCATGTCGGGATCACTGCGCAGCCCTAAAAATTCGTAGGAAAG
>JAFNZQ010000296.1 GCA_017382775.1 Spirochaetaceae bacterium | reverse complement strand
TGTCTTTGTTAAGCAAAGCGAAAAATTATCGGCCATTTTGGCACAACAACACGTTGTTCATGATGCAGTAACGGAACGAAATTGGCCCGGTTTGGAGTTTGCTCTTAAACAGTTGGACGATCTCACCATAGAAGTTGCGGAGTTGGATAAAAAGACACAATCCCTTTTGGATGAGTTGAATGTTGACGATGTCTCAAAAATTTATGAATTTTCATCCATGTTTAATTCAACATTGAGGGAAGAACTTTTGTCAAATTTTCGAACAATGCACCAAAAATTAAACATTTCCCGCATTGAAAATGCTGCTTTACAAGACTATATCCGTATTTCCAAGGACTTTCTCGACGAAGTGATGGAAGTGGCCGTGCCAAATTGCGGAAAAGTATATTCACGTTCAGGCGAAATTGTGAAGACTATGCCCAGTTCGCTTGTATACGATTCGGTTCTTTAACAAGGAGTTTTTATGTCGAATTTTGCAGGATTTGAGATTGGTAAACGTAGCTTACAGGTTCAGTCCCAGGCTATTAACACCGCCGGACACAACATCAGTAACGCAGACACGGAGGGTTACAGCAGACAGAGAGTGCAGCAAACCTCCATGGACGCCCTCGACAGACCGGACATGAGCCGTGCCAACCGTCCCGGCCAGTTGGGACAGGGCGTAACCGTGGAGCAGATAACACGAATAAAAGACAATCTTTTGGAAAGCCGCATTGTGGCACAATCCAATAAAGAATCCTATTGGGAAACACGGGAAAATTATCTGACAATGTTGGAACAAATTTACAATGAACCGGATGATATTTCCGTCCGCACAAATATGGATAAATTCTGGCAGGCTTGGCAGGAATTGTCTTTGTCGCCGGAATCGATTCCCGTACGCCGTGCTGTGGTAACCCGAGGCGAAACCCTCACCGCATCCGTTCGGGATCGCTATAATCGTTTAGATGATATTGCCCGAATGGCAGACAGCGAAATTATCGCAACCACGGAAAAAATAAATTCCCTTTCCCAAAAAGTAGCGGAATTGAACAAAGAAATTGTACGTTCCAAGGCCATGGGAGACAACCCCAACGACTTGCTGGACAAACGAGACCTGTTAATCGGTAAACTTTCGGAACTGGTGAATGTTACCACCTCGGAAAGAGACACAGACGAGTTTATGGTTCATGTGGACGGAAAGGTATTGATTCAAGGTGGAACATACCGAACCTTTGAAACCCACCCCCAGGTGGAAAATTCCGGATTTTCCCAAGTAATTTGGAGCGACACCGGCGAAGTGGGCGTTTTTGAAGGCGGCTCCTTGGCTGCCCTATTGGACATTCGCGACGGTGATGTTCGCTCCGAAAAACAGGATTTGAACACCTTAACCATGAACTTCATGGATTTGGTAAACGATGTCCACCGCAACGGTATTGGAGCAAACAACGCAACCGGTTTGGATTTCTTCGTGGAACAGCCTTTCGTAGCAAACGCCTTGGGTAATTTTGACGCCAACGGTGACGGAGAGTTTGACTCATCCTATATTTTCCGATTGTCGGGAAACAATTCCCTCAATCCCTCGCAACAGGTGGGATTCGAAGGCACAATCACCATTTCGGGTAAAAACGGAAATGTGAACGTACCTTATGCGCCCACCGACACGGTTCGCGACATTGTGGAACGAATAAACAATTCCGATGCGGAAGTAAAGGCCTATTTGGATCCCAATAATCGATTGGTTTTGAAAGCCACGCCGGCTGCGGAAATGGCAAATCCCGACTTTGTTCTTCGCCACGTTGAAGATTCTTCCCATTTCTTGGTGGGATATGCCGGTATTTTGGCCGCTTCCGGAGCAGAAGGAGCCTTTGACTACGCCACAGCCGACGCCGTAAATGCCCTTTCCGGCGAATACAGCGTCGCACCGGTTTTGAACCCCGCAGGCTACGTGGCTGTGAACGAACAAATTTCCGGTGATGTGTTAAATGTTGCTGCAGGAATCCCAAATTCCAACGGAGTTCGCAATTCCGGCGACGGTTCCGTGGCCTTTGCCATTGCCTCAATTCGGAACAACCCGGTGATGATTGGCAAAAGTCACACCTTCGATGAATATTTCGCCGATTCCGTAACCAACATCGGTTTGAAAGCCGAACAGGCGGAAATTTCCTTGATGAGTCAAAACACCATCATGGCCGATTTACGTAATTTACGGGATTCCGTCTCCGGAGTAAATATCGACGAAGAGTTGGCAGACATTTTGAAATTCCAACACGGCTACAACGCTGCAGCTCGCTACATAACCGTAGTGGACGAACTTTTGGACACGATTATAAACAGATTGGGAGTTTAGTAAATGGATAGAATAAGTTCTTCTGCGCCACATACAGGATTTCAACGCAATTTACGACGCCAAGAGTCCGCAATCAACAAGGTTGAACGACAAATCGGAACACAAAACCGCATTCAATCCTTGCGTGATGATCCCATCGCAGCGGGCCGAGTTGTGCGTTCCCAATCCTTTGTAAACCGTCTCGACCAGTTTGAAAAAAACGCTCGGACCTTGGTGGACAGAATTTCTTACTCCGAAGGCTACATTAACAGCAATCTTCAAATCCTTCAACGTGTTCGGGAATTGGCCGTAACAGGTGCCAACGGAACTTACACTCCCGAAGATTTGAAAATAATGGCCGGCGAGGTAAATCAGTTGTTGATGACAATGGTGGATAACGCCAATGCCACCGGAGCGGAGGGAACAGCCCTTTTCGCCGGTACAAAAACCAATTCCCAAGCCTTCGAGGTAACCTACGGGAACGTTCCCGGTGCGGGAAGTGCCGTAATCACCGAAGTTCGCTATAACGGCAACATCGATATGAGCAAAATCGAGGTGGACGAACGCCACAGCGTCATGCAAGACAGATCCGGCAACCGAATCTTTTGGGCAGAACCCCAAACCGTTTTTTCCAACACGGATTCCAGCCAATATGTTGTGGGAAAAGACAGCGTAATCAATGTGGACGGACATGAAATCCTCATCACCGCCGGAGACAACATGTATTCCGTCATTGCGAAAATAAACAATTCCGGCGCCGCAGTGAAAGCATCAGTGGACCCCATAAGCAACGGAATTAACATTTCCACCACCGATGCCCGACAACTTTGGATGCAAGACCTTGGAGAATCCACAATTTTGCAGGATTTGGGACTTATTTCCTCGGAAAATGCCCCCAACAACATTGCTGCCGGGGCAACTGCCGTGGGTGGATCCGCCTTCGATGCCGTAATTGCCCTCCGCGATGCAATGCTTTCCGGGGATTCCCACAGAATCGGCGGAAGCGCCCTGGGTGCGGTAAGTTCCGCAGTGGACAATGTTGCCAACCATTTGGCTAAAACAGGCTCATTGTACGAACAGCTGGAAGCCAACATTGCTCGTACCGGAAAACAGATCCCCGACGTTACCGCGGCAATTTCTCGTGAAAAAGACGTGGATATGGCCGAGGCAATTACAGAGATGAAAATGCTTGATTTTACAAAGCAGGCAACGTTGAATATGGCCGCAAGACTTTATTCAAATTCAATACTTAATTATATGAGGTGATAAAATGCAGATTCAAACCAAAACCATGGGAACGGTGGAAATTGACGATGCACAGAAAATCCTTTTTCCGGAAGGCCTTTTCGGCTTTGAGGACATGAAGGAATTTGCTCTGCTGGACAGCGAAACCAAACCCTTTTACTATTTGCAATCCATTCAAGAATCTCAGTTGGCGTTTTTAATCGTAGATCCCTTCATTTTTTGTCAAGACTACGAAGTGGACATTCCCGATAGCAACTTGGCAAAAATACGTATTGAATCCCCCAACGAAATTCTGATTTTTTCCATCATCACCGCGCCAAAAGACGGTGGCGAAATAACCGCTAATCTGCAAGGCCCGGTAATTATAAACAAAAAAGCCCGTATGGCAATGCAGGTAATTTCCGATGATCCTCGATGGACAACAAAACATTCGTTGCTTCCTAAAAATCAAAAGGAGGCCGCATGCTGATTTTATCGCGCAAACTGGACGAAAAAATAAAAATCGGGGACGAAATTACCTTAACCATAATTGAAATTCGCGGTGATCAGGTAAAAATCGGAATTGATGCTCCCCAAAACGTGAAGGTTTTCCGTCAAGAAATTTTCAACGCCATTCAGAGCCAAAACCTTGCCGCAGCAGATTCCACCACAAATCTCTCGGACATCGGAAAACTACTGATGGAAAAATAAAGGTAACGTTAAAACAAGTTTACTGCAAAAGGAGGATTTCATCCTCCTTTTTTTATTCGTAATCAAAAATTGTTTTAGACAAAAGGAACTTTCCGAAGCCCTCTTTCCACAGGGCGTGCATTGAGGAACTATCCCAAAGGGGCAAATCCGATTTTTCCATTTCCGCAACAATCATCAAATCGAAACGGTTTTCTCTGTCAACGCAATTTTCGAAAATTTCCAAATTACGAACAACTTCCGGCTTGGGTGCGGTGGCAAAAAATTCCCGTATCTCGCCGATTAAAGCCTTTTTGTCACATTGAGAGGGATCAAATTTCACAATTATGCAATGTCGCATGATATATTATACCACAAATTTTCCCGATTGTCAAGAAATAATCATGGCATCGCCGTAGGAAAAAAATCGATATTCCAACTTTTTTGCTTCCTCATAGGCCGCAAGAATTTTTTCTTTACCCGCAAAGGCCGAAACCAGCATTAGCAAAGTGGACTTCGGAGTGTGAAAGTTGGTAAAAAGTTTGTTCACAACCTTAAATTCGTATCCGGGATAGATGAAAATATCTGTGGACTGCCAGCCCCGCGACATTTTTCCGTTTTTCCATGCGGATTCCAAGGAACGCACCGAGGTTGTTCCCACCGCCACAATGGGACGATTTTCCGCCACAGCTCTTTCCACCGCCGTGGCAACATCCTCGGACACAAAAAAGGATTCCCGATGCATTTTGTGCTCTTCGATTTTTTCCGCCCGAACCGGAAGAAAAGTCCCCAAACCGACGTGCAATGTAACAAAGGCCTGTTCCACGCCCTTTTTCTCCAAGGCCGCCAAGGTTTCCCGGGTAAAATGAAGGCCTGCGGTGGGTGCCGCAATGGAACCGATTTTTTCCGCAAAAATCGTTTGATACCGCAAAAAGTCTCCGTCCTCATCGGAACGACGAATGTAAGGCGGAAGTGGGATGTGTCCGTTTTTTTCAAACCAACCTTCGTCAATTTGGGAATTAAATCGCAGGACACGAAATTCCGTTCCGTCAAAATCAGGCCATTCCGCAATTTCGCCACAAAGGCCGTCGTCAAAAACGAATTGCTTCCCCGGTTTTTGTCGCCGAGCGTTTCGCGTCATAACCTGCCATAAAGTCGCATCGGTGCCATCCCGCAAAGGATTTATGAACAAAAATTCCCGAGGTGTTTCGGAATTTTCCTCCCGAGCAAAAACCCGTGCCGCTCGAACTTTGGAATTATTGAAAACCATCAAAGCATTTTCGGGAATAAAATCGCAAATTTTTTCCATGGATGAATGGATGATTTTACCCGTTTCTCGGTCCAAAACCATCAGTTTATCGTCACCACGCCTTTCCGAGGGTTTTTGAGCAATAAATTTTTCGTCAAGGTCAAAATTAAAATCTTCCGTAAGCATCAGTGAATTTTACCTCAAATAAAATTTTTTTTCAAGGGATTTATCCATCGTTGAAACGACTTTTCAGTGCTTGCAAGGCAGCCGCCACCTGTTCGTCGGAAATAGCCTTTTCCGGATCGTGAAATTCCACCAAGTGTGAGGGAATCTCCTTCAAAAACGGAGAAACCTCGCACTCCACTTCCTGCTGTTTACGGGATCGGCGGTGGCAGGCGGAAATAAACAACTTGTCCTGAGCACGAGTTATGGCAACGTAAAAAAGCCGTCGTTCTTCCTCAATGTTTCCTTCCCCCTCCTCAATGCTGCGGGCATGGGGGATTATACCGTCTTCGCAACCGATAATGAAAACCACGGGAAATTCCAACCCTTTGGAAGCATGAATCGTCATTAAATTCACCGAACCCAAAATTTTTTCGTCGTCCATATCGTCTTTTGAAAACAATGTTATACGATTCAGGTAGTCGTAAAGGCTGTTTTTCATTCCATCCGCTTCGCATTCTCGCTCCCAATTTTCAATGGAAGCAAACAGGCTTTCCAAAGATTTAAGTTTGAAAAGAACGGCCTTTTCGTTTTTACTGAATTCTTGCAACAAATAATCCCGATAATTTATTGCTTCCACCATCCTGCGAATCCTTTCCGACAACGGCTTTTCCCGCAACAGAACCCGTCGCCAATGGACAATCAACAGAACGAACTCTTCCAAATCCGCCAAAACCTTTTCCGGAATATGAATGCCACGAACGTCTATTCCCGAATATTTTGCGGCATTTTCTTCATCTAAAAAGTACTCGTCTTCCACCGTTGCGGTTGCATCGGCAAAAAGCCCCGGGGAAACATTTCGCTTGGTGAAAAACAACAATCCGTTTATGGCAGTCCAAAGGGAACAATTATTCGTTGTGGCAATTTTTGACAAATCGTCCAAGGTTTTCCGCCCAATTCCCCGACGAGGCGTATTTATTATGCGAATCAGGTTGACATCATCGTCAAAATTTGCAACAGTTCGCAAATAACTGATTACGTCCTTAATTTCCTTCCGCTTGAAAAAACTTTCACCACCGGAAATTTTGTAAGGAACGTCGTGAGCAAGCAAGGCCTCTTCCACGGCACGACAAAGGGAATTTGTTCGAACCAAAATTCCGAAATCGTCATAGTGACGATGCTCTGTCAAAGCAATGTTTCGAATGGATGAAACCACAAAATCGGCCTCAGCCGCGTCGTTTTCGGGAATGTAAATTTCAATGGGTTTCCCCGAACCGTTTCCCGACCAAAGGGATTTATCCTTTCGGTTCGTGTTATGGGCGATTACACCATTTGCCGCCGCCAAAATCGTTTCCGTGGAACGATAATTTTGTTCCAGTTTGATTTCCGTCATATTGGGAAAATTCCGTTCGAACATTCGGATGTTTTCGTAATTTGCCCCACGCCAAGAATAAATCGATTGATCATCATCGCCCACAACGGCAATGTTTTTGTCCGCCAATAAGAGCATAAACTCAAATTGCTGCAAACTTGTGTCTTGAAACTCATCAATCATTATGTAGGAATAACGTTCCCGATATTTTTGTCGAATTTCCGGAAAATCCCGAAGAATTTTAATGGGGAGAACGATTAAATCGTCAAAATCCACGGCGTTGAAAGTTTTTAATCCTCGCTGATATTCCTCGTATAAAGGCTTTAATTGCGTTCCAACATTTTCCCAAGTGAAACGACCGATTTTTATATTGGAAAACAACGAAGCAATCTCGTAAAATTCCAAATCATCGGGATTCATTTGCAGTTCCCTGGCCGAGTCCCGAATCAGTTGTATCTTGTCCTGTTCGTCGTAAATGCTGAAATTCTGTCGCCAGCCCAAAACATGAATGTATTGTCGCAGAATGGAAACTCCAAAGGAATGGAAAGTGGAAACGGTAAGATTTTGCAACTTTTTTTGCGTCAATTCTTTAACACGAACGGACATTTCCGTGGCCGCTTTGTTTGTAAAAGTAAGAGCCAAAATTTTGTGTTGAGGAATCCCCGATTCCAACATATAGGCAATACGAAAGGTAATCACCCTGGTTTTTCCGCTGCCGGCACCGGCAATAATGAGCAAAGCCCCATCGGTTGTGGTTACCGCTTGATACTGTCTGTCGTTTAATTCCGCCTTGTAATTTATCATTTTATCTCCGCTATTGCTCATAGGATGAAGGCAATTCCAACTTTTGCCGATATTTCGCAACCGTTCTTCTGGAAATATCGATTCCGAAATCATGCTTCAACTTTTCGCAAATTTTCGAATCCGAAATTTTTTTTCCGACCTTGGATGCCTCTTCGATAATGCTTTTTACTCGAAATTGCACCGCCGACGTTGCCTTTTCTTCCCCGGAACTTTTCGTAGCCGCGGCCGAAAAAAAATACCTTATCTCAAAAATGCCCCAATCGCATTCCAAATATTTTTGCCGTGAAAGCCTGGAAACCGAAGAAACCGACAAAGAAACCTTTTCCGCCACATCGTTGAGCGACAAGGGAATCAACGCCGCCGGCCCGTTCAAAAAGAAATTTTTCTGAAAATGAACTATGCTGCAAAC
>JAFNZQ010000295.1 GCA_017382775.1 Spirochaetaceae bacterium | reverse complement strand
TTTTTTGACACATATCAGCCCACGGGACGTAAGGCCTTTGTGCGATGTTCTTCCTCCAAAGATGTTAAAATTCTGTATAAAACCTTTGCCGGTGAAAAAAATTGTACCTTGTTCAAAGAATACTATGGCAATAAATCCGTGTGTAAAATGGCTTGTATCGGTTTTGGTGATTGCGTTTCCGTCTGTCCCCAAAATGCCATAACACTTGTTAATAACACCGCTGTGGTTACAGCGGCCTGCAACGGATGCGGAAAATGCGTTGATGTTTGTCCCAACGGAATTATCGAGCTACTACCGAAAAATTCTCCTGTGGCAATACCCTGTGCCGGCAGTACGCCCCAATGTTCCGTTTCCTGTAATGGCTGCAAGCGATGTGTGGAAGTTTCCAAGGAATCCATCTTTCTTTTGGACGGATGTGCTCGGGTAAATCCCACTAAAATTACCAAAGTCGAAAAGCCTGAATATATAATTAAAGCATGCCCACGAAACATTGTGGAATCCTTCCAGCAAAAACCAATGAAGCATTTCAAAATTTGGAAATTTTGGTACAATGCAATTTTGTGGTGGGAAAAAAATCGGAGAACGATGTAGTGAGTTTTATTTCTTTGGGGCTTGCAAGTAATTTTTCTCCTTTTGAAAGTGATGTCCGTCGTGAAGCTGCTTATTCGGAAGTGTATATTCCATTGTTGCACTTCTTGAATGAAAACCCCAAAATAGGCTGGACTTTTTTTTTCACCGGCTACCAATTGGACTGGCTGAAAAAACACCACAGCGAATCCGTAATTCTCCTGGAACAACTTGTCAATTCGGGACAGGTGGAAATTCTTGGAGGAGGGTACTACGGTCCTTATTTTGAATTTTTGCCAAGCATTGATCGTAATCACCAAATCGAACTTTTAACAACACATGTACGAAAACTTTTTAGCAAGAAACCTCGCGGATTTTTTGTGGAAGACAGTGCATGGCATTCATCACTGATAAATTCACTGTGTATAAACGGATTTCGGTATTCATTCATTGAGGATACTCTCTTTAAGGACTGTTTGGTGGGCTCAATGTCCATTCACAAGCATTTTATTGTGGAAGATTGTGATAAATACATTTATCTGTTCCCATATTCATCCGCACCTCCCGATTTTGACAATATTTTAGCCGAAAATAAAACGGAAGATTCGGTTTTTGTGAATTTCATCAATGAGGATGTTGCAAAAACCTTGTTCACAAATGATTTTTTTCAGAAGATTATTGAAGTTTCCGAGAGAATAAAGTTTTCATCAATAGCCAATAATATTTCCAATTTGGGACGAGCACAGAAGATTAACTTGCTTGGCGGATTAAATTCTTCAAAAAGTAATTTCATCCGTGAAAAAAATTTCATAGGTCCCAACTATCGTGCCGGTGCCAAGGACTTCATAAAATTTTGGCCTGAATTATCCGCAATGTATTATCGAATGCTTTACACCGAAAGCATTATAAACCAAGGTAAGTTGGATAAAATACAAAAAGATGTGGTAAAAACTGAAAAGATTTTACCCTCTCAGTGCCACCACTTTTTTTTACCCTCCGGTAATCGTAATGAAATCCGCTCCAAATTTTATAACTATTTGTTGTCCGCCGAAAAAATTGTACGTCGCAAACAAAGTGTTAAATCCGGGATTACCTATTCCGACATCGATTGTGATGACCGTATTGAATACATCGCTCAACATGAACAATACACGGCCTTTATTTCTTTGGTGGGCGGTGTTGTGTTTGAATTGGACGTGTTTTCAAATTGTCACAATTATGCTAATACCCCTTGTGAGAATAACTTTTTTGAAAAGAAACTCTTTGTGGACACGATGAAAATCGGCGATAAATTTTTGAAGTTATACGAGTGCGATTACAAATATTCAAAACCCACAAAGTCCGAGGTTCTTATTACAACCGTTCATGAGGGAATTTTTATAAAAAAACGATTTTTGTTCAGTAACAGTGCCTTTTCCGTGCAATATATAATTACCAACAAAACCGGTGAGGACTTGGATGCCGAATTCTTCGTTGAAAATTATTTTTCCGTAAAAGTTAAGAATTTTTTATCACAAAGCCTTGAGTTAATTGCCGAAGATCACAACTTTTCTTTCAAAAACCTTGAAGCCAACGAAGTCTGTTTTGATAACGCATCTTTTATCCAATTAACCGATCCCAATCAAGTTGCCTTCATTTTGGAACCCAATGAAATCGTTGATGTATCAATCCGTCCCGTGGAAAATGAAGGACATTTTGTAGCCACTTCCGTTAAAACAAAATGGCACCTTAACATAAAAAATGGTGGTGAAATCGAAAGGACAATTTCCCTTATGATTCGTCCCGAAAAAAGCGGTAACCGTCAGTGGTTCGCTAAAAATTCTTGATATCTTGTCTCGATTGATTTACCGGTATTTTCCCGAACACTGTCTTCCAAATACGGAATTATCACTTCCGACTTTATGTCATCCCAGTTATGGGGAAGGATGAAAGGCTCGTATAGCTTTGACACTTCAGGAAGCCTATCTAAAATAATCGGGAAGAAAACAGTCAGAACTTTCCTGTTTACTTCGGGAAGTGATGAAAATCCACCGGCAAATCCAAAGTTATTGTCAAACAGGTTAAAGTCACTTTGTCGAGCTAAAAGCTTTTTTTGAGTTTCATTGTTTAAGAGCCATTTGATAAATTTTTTACACAGAGATTTGTTTTTGGTGTTTTTCAAAATGCCGGCAAATACTGTGTCATCACAAATAACGGTTTTATCATCGCTGCCTATCCATGAAAATCCTATTTGCGGTACTTGCGACTTGTCACTGTTTCGAGATACTTCCGATATGGTGGGCAAAAGGGTGTCGGAGCGTTCATATAAAAATCTAACCCGATTTTCCAATAACAGGGTTTCCGCATTGGTGAAAAAATACTTAAATTTAAAATCGTCCTCTTTCGCAACGGAATCGTTGATCTCTTTGGACCACCGTTTTATGAATTCCACCGTTCTTGCCACAGAATCCTCATCATATGACAAACTTTTATCATCCTCGGCAAAATTTGCTCCGTGTAATTTTGCAATGTTGTAAAGGAAATCTCCGCTCCATGTGGGTCCGAAGGCCATGTGCGGTGCCTTGGATGTTTCTTCGGGATTTTTTGACATTTCCCGTATATCGTCAATATCCATAGTTGAATCGTAGTGAATATCTCCTTTTTTGTAGGCAATCAATGGCATATTGAAACTTACGGGAAGAAAAAATTGTCGTCCGTCGATTTTACCTAAATTGAGAAGTTGGGGATAAAAAGAATCCTCGCGAAAATTTTGTGAATTAAAAATACTGCCCCAAGGCTGAAATTTTTTACGGACATCGGAACTTTTTATCCATGGCGCAATGGCAATATCCGGTAGGGAACTGCCCCCGGGTGTTAGCAAACTATCCGCCACATCTTCTTTATATTGAACAATAATTTTACTTTTGGGATTTTCGCTGTTAAAAACTTCACCGTAGGAAACAATATGGACATTGTTGGTCCACACCGTAATTGTTTCCTCCCGATTGCCCGGAAAAGAAACAACAAGGCAAGCAATTCCCGCAAAGATAATTCCCGACAGAATATATATAAGGTACTTTCGTTTTTTTAACCACATAACATAAGTATACTCAAACCGGTGAAGTTTGTCAATCCCAAATCCACCAAAGAGTTTAAATAATCTTTGATAAATCCCTTGACTTTTTTGATAAAAAATTATAGAATTGTTTTGGGGGATTGAGATGCCTACTTATGATTATGAATGCAATGAATGCAAAACAAGATTTGAAGTGTTTCAAAAAATGTCCGATGAGCCTGTAAGTCTATGTCCAACTTGTGGGAACGTTGCGAGCCGAATCATTTCCGGCGGTGCCAATGTTGTTTTCAAAGGTGAGGGCTTTTATGTAAATGACTCTCGAAATAAATCTTGCCCCGACAAAGGAAGTAGCCCCTGTTGTCAAAATTGCGCCGGCAAGAATTAAATTTCCGGTATATCCTCCGGTGTTACCGGAAGTCCGAGACTTTTTAGAATAAGCTCTTCGCTGGCAAAGGTAACTCTATTGCGACCGGATTCCTTGGAAACATACAGAGCTTGATCCGCGTAATTCACCATTTCTCGAGCGGATAGAATCAATTTGTCTTGACAAGATGCGACACCAATGGAGATGGTTAGGTGCAATTCCTGGCCTTCGTATACAAAACGAGCTTCTTCCACCCGTTTTCTGATACGTTCTGCCACAAGCATGGCTGTGTCCTTATCGGTTTCATGAAGCATGACTACAAACTCTTCACCACCGTATCGTGCTGCCATATCGCCATCACGAATGCTTTCCTTAACCAGTTTCGCAACCTGAATCAAAACGTAATCGCCGCAAGCATGGCCATAGGTATCATTTACCTTTTTGAAAAAGTCAATATCCGTCATCAACACCGACAAAGCAACGCGCTTGCTCACCGAGATTTCCAAATTGGAAAAAAGCACGGCATAAAAATAGTGTTTTAAACGAAGCTTCGTCATCATGTCGGTGGTTGTCATATCCAAAAGCATGGCGTTGTATAGGGCCATGGCAATAAACGGAGCGATGGTGACAATTTTGGTTTTTGCCTCCATTGAATATTCAGCCCCGTCTGTGGTATCCAATTTTTCGCCCACAATTAAAAATCCCGTAAGAGCTGTCGTGGCTTTCAAAGGAATGATTAAAGAAGGATTAATTTCAATAAGGGGCATAATTTCCGCATCACTTTTAACCAAATAACGCAATTCGTTCATTGTATAACAGGATTTTGCATTGGCTAAAAACTTTATTGCGGTGGAGCGTCCGTCCAAAGAACCTGTTTTATCCGCGAGAGGAAAATCCCCTCGAAAATTTGTACCGATAGAAAAAACGGGAGAATCCATGGAACTTTGCAAAAAAAGAGCAGCATAGGAACTTTCCAATTCCGAGGTGACTGTGTTGAGAATCACATCAACAAGAATCTTCGGTTTTGAAATTCCGGTAATGTTCTTTGAAATTTCAAAAAGCTGCTTGAGTTCGTTAATTTGTATGGTTAATAATTCAATTGTATTATCACTCAAAATACACACCCTCTCTTTTCATTATACCACATAAATAAAAAAAAAGCAAGTGGTTATTTAAAAAAAACATTTAAATATGATGTAAATTATTTTTTTGTTTCCCGTTCAATTTTTTTAAGTATTTCCGGATTTAATTTTGCGGAAAAGTTTTTCTCGCGAAAGGGAAGAACGGTTCCTTTGGGGGCATTTTTAGCTCGTCGTAAATATTTGACCCTGGTGTAATATAAATCCGCCTCACCGGCTCTGCGGGCTTTTGAATAAAACACTGCTAAGTTTGCGGCAACCAACATTGCTTCCAAGGGAAGGGTTTTATCCCGACGATTTTTGACAAACACATAACTTCCGGGAAAATCCCGAACGTGAAACCACCAATCGAAACCCTTAACATGGTGGCGTAAGAGTTCATCATTTTCGGCCGCACTTCTGCCCACCAAGAATGTCCAGCCGTCAATTTCGTACTTTAATCCCACCTGTGATGAGCCGGAATGTTTCGGAGCAACCTGTTTTCGCAATATTTTTTGTATTACCAACGGATTGGTTTCGGTTTTGACCTTTTGGAAAGCAAGAGTCAGTTTTTCCAAATCGGATTTCAGAAATCGGATGTCATCTTCCAGTCCTTCTATACCGTGAATTGCCTTTTTGTATTTTTCATAAAAAAGTTTTGCATTTTCTTGGGGGGATTTGGTGACATCAATGGAGATTTTTATCGGTTCGCCGGTTTCGTAGTCTTCACATTCAAAGAAATTTTGTCGTTTTTGGATTGCTTCTCTCACAACCGGTAGGAATTGTAAAACCAAATCACCGCTTTTTTTCAGTTTATCCGCTTGTAAAAATTCGCCCCGTTTTTCTTCCAGTTTCAAAATGGCACTTTCAATACGAGATTTACGCTTTTCGAAGGTTTTCTCGGCTTGTTCCACCAATGCGGTACGAGAAAGTTTTCCGGCACATTCGTTATACCATTTTTCCACCAAATAATTATAGGAAAATGTATGTCCTTGGGGGATTAGATTTTCAGAGATTAACAATGGGAAAAAATCCCGTGGAACCCATTTTTTATCCTCAAAGGTTTCGGCTATTTCCACGTTGTAAGTTCCTCGGGGAATTTCATTGCGTCCCGGACGGCGATAAAATGCATCCAGAATACGGAAATTGTCGTCGGTAAGAATAATGTTTGCGGCGGAAGACCAAAGTCGGCAAAACAGGAACAGGTCTCTCACTTTGCCTGTATCATCCGCAACAGAAACAGAGAAACGAACTATCCGTTCTTGGGCAATTTGAGAAACAGCATTTATTCGTCCACCCACAATATGGGATTTCAAAAATTCTTGGAAACGAAGTGGCTTATCCGTTTTTGGAGGTTCGTAATCTATTTCGTGGAGTCGGCAAAAATTGGGAGCTAAACAAAAAAAGAGTTTTGTCTGCTTGCCTTGTCGATACAGATAAAAAGTAATGCTGTCAAAGGAAGATTGAACAACTTTTCGTATAAAACAACCCACTAAATTGAGTTCTTCGAGAATTAGATCAATTTCTTTGCAGTTAAGAGACATTGTTAATAGATGTTAACCAAAAGACCGGCTGACATAATTCCCGTGGTCCCGTATCCGAACTCCAAAAAAGCCGCAATAATGTCAGTACCCACACGAATTCCAAAGGGAGATATTTGTACGGCAGGATAGAGTGTATTGAATCCCTTTCCATCAATGAAATTAATCCCCACACCCACACTGAAAAAACCGTAAAATTTCAGAAGATCGGTTTTAAAATACCAAGCCTTCATGGCAAAATAAAATGCCCAATTATAGAGTGATGCTCCGCCATTTATCAAGCCTTTAATGTCTTTCTTGGTATTTTTTGCAAAGTTGAAACCGCCACCGATGGCAAAACGATCTAAAATATTGTAGGTATAATCCATACCCGCTGTGCCCGCTGCACGGGTATAGTCATTTTCAAAGGATAGACGATCAATCAGTGTGAGAACATTCCCCAATGGCATTCCATCGGAACCATAAACGCGGATTTCATGTTTGGCGAGTTCAAAAAGTTGTGCGAAAGAACTTATTGCACAGAAAAATAAAAAAACAAAGACAAAAAACTTCTTTTTCAAAACTCACCCCTTATGTGATTTTCGGCAAATAAAAAGTCCTTCTTTATTTTATTTACCAACTAAAAACTTTATATCTCCAAATGTAGCAAAAATCATCAAAAAAATCAAGATGGATACTCCAATAAGTTGTATTCCGGATAGAATTTTTGGGGGAATCTGCTTCTTGAACAAAAATTCCCAAATTGCAAAGAGAATAATCCCTCCATCCAACACTGGGATTGGCAGTAAATTCATTATACAAAGGGAAATACTTATGATGGCCAAAAAGTTCAAACAGGAGACTACACCTTCCTTAAATCCCACAGAAAAACTTGATTGAGCCACTTCTCCAAGCATACTGGTTATTCGAATGGGACCGGATACAGCCTTTGTAAGGTCAATTCCTTTGAATAACAGGGCAAGTCCGGAAAAAGTTTGTTTTGCCAAGGAAAATGTATCCGCAAGACTGCGTTTTGCGGCTGAAAAGAGATTCAATTTCGGTGATTCCACCTTGATGAATTCAAAGACTATTCCCATGGGACGAAGTTTACCGTTGTCATAAGGAATGAAAATATCGGCCGTTTTTTCAAGACCATCCCGCAGATATTTTACCGAGAAAGTATTTTGCCCCTCTACCGCAAATGAAAAATCAACGGTATTGCTGACGGCCTT
>JAFNZQ010000031.1 GCA_017382775.1 Spirochaetaceae bacterium | reverse complement strand
CGATGGCTCATTCAAACATTTGATAATAGACCATTTTTTGAAAAATCTTCGCTGTGAAGAAAATGGTTTTCGGAAAATCCGTGAAATTCCTGACCGAGAACGAAAATTAGCTGTGGAAAATGCCCTAAATCAAGCCTTTTCTCAACTGGAAACCTATAAAACCCAAGAAAATGAATACAAAAACCGTCGCGACACTTTTTACCGCCAAAATCCCGACGGGGAATTTACGGAAGAACGACCTCAAAACAACGAAATTTTCAAAACCATCAACGAGGTGGAAATGATTCTTTCCCAACGACGGGAATACGAAATTTTCGCCACCCGATTTTCCGAAGTTTTTTTGAAAACCTACGGAGATTTTTCCGTTTTTTCCTCGGAAATGTCTTTCGGTAATAATTGCGACAATGATTTTTGCCAAATCGGCAACGAAGACATTTTCATAAACGGACGAATTGACTGCGTTCTGCTTTTGGACGAAAATGTTTTCGGAATAATCGATTTCAAACGAGGAGAAGCGCCTGCCGCAAAAAGTTGCCTTGTCGAAAATGACGAATTGCCCACCAATTTTCAAATGACGGCCTACGACGAGTTAATCACCAAAAATTATGATTCATCCCGCGTGGCTTTAATCGACTTTTTCCCTTTGAAAAAGTTCAAAAACCAACGAGTCATGAGTGCCGAGCCGGAAAAAAGCAAAAAGGAAGAAGAATTTTTAAATGCCAAGGAAATTTTTCGTCTCTTTGCCCGTCAATTCAAAAATGATGTGGAAAATGGCGATTTTACAGCCTCATCGGAATACCCCATTGAGCAAAAAAACTGCCAAAACTGCTCTTTCAAATATATTTGTCGCACCTGTTATTCCTTGGCAACCGAAATGCCGCCCAACAATGACGACAAATCCTTTTTGGGAAAACTGAATTTTCAAAAAGGAGACGAAAATGGCTAATCGTCGCTACATCGATTTTTACAACGAATTAAACGAAAAGCAACAATCCGCGGTAAACGTAACGAAAAACAGCGTAATTTCCGCCGGTGCCGGATCGGGAAAAACTTCTGTAATCGCAACACGCTTTGCCAAATTGGTTGTGAAAGACAAAATTCCCGTGGAACGAATTCTCACACTAACTTTCACCAACAAAGCAACCGCAGAAATGAAGGCTCGCATCCATTCCACCTTAAAGGAAATTGCGGAAAGCGACGATTCTCAAGACATACGGAATGCCGCCCAAGAGGCCATTGACAATTTCACCAACGCCGCCATAATGACCTTCGACTCCTATTGCGGCAAAATTGCCCGAAAAGCCTGTTTCGATTACGGAATTCCGCCGGATTTTGCCACCGATGACGGCTCCCTTTTGGCAAAGAAAATCGAAGAGGCGGCGAAACTGTTTATTTTCAAGCATCGAACTTCCAAATCAATGGAATTTTTACTGTATCGGAAGCCATTGGAGTCCTTGGCAAAAAACTTATTCGTTCCCATTTTCGCGGAAAAAGTCAGCCTCACCCATTGCCGAAATTTTTCCGAGGATTTTGAACCGCAAAAGGCATATTTGTGGAAGGCCTTCACCGAAACCATGGAAAGTTTAAAGGCAAACGAGGTGAATCTCCCCGAAAACCTGCCCGAAACCTCGGAAGATTTTTTCCGCTGTGAACCATCCGCCGAATTAACGAACTTTTTGTCAGCCCTTTTGCAAATAAGAAAAAACTCAAAACAGCCCCAAATTCCGGAACTTCGGGAAAATTTGCAACGAATTTTGGATTTTGCCTTCAAAGCACCCTTTTTGCAAGACCTTTTCGCGGTTTTGGACGAATTTCAGGAAGAAGTCAACACCTTAAAACGCCGAAGTCGGCTTCTTTCTTTCTCCGATGTACTGGATTTAGCCATTGAGGCGTTGAAAAACAATGTCGATCTTCGTCGAGAAGAAACGGATAAATTCGACAAAATAATGATTGACGAATTCCAAGACAACAACAAAAAAAACCGCGACCTGCTTTTCCTTTTGAGCCAAAAAAATCCCGCCAATCCCATTGACGACAAATTCGCCGAAAAAGAAAACCTTTCCGAAGATAAATTATTTTTCGTAGGAGACGAAAAACAGTCCATCTACCGTTTCCGTGATGCGGACGTCAGCGTTTTCCGTAATTTGGAAAAAATGTTTTCGCCGGCCATAAATTTGGAAATAAATTATCGGTCCGATCCGCCCTTAATTTCCGCCTTTAACCGCATTTTTGGCGGTTGTGCGAAAATGACGAACGCAAATGACTGTAAAAATCCGCCACCGGTGCAACCGGGACGGGGAATTTTCCTTTGCGGAGAAAACCTGCCCGACTACGAAGCCACCTATTTTCCCTTACAGGCAAAAACCGCCGACAAAGACGGAAATCCCATAATTCCGGATTTTTCCCGACCGAAAGTGCATTTTCATCAGTTTGAAAAAGGCAGCGGTTACACAGACGAAGCCGAATTTATCGGAGAAAAAATTTCCGAAATAATGGCCGCAAACCCAAAGGCAGCCTTTTCCGATTTTGCCGTACTTTTACGCAGTTCCACCCACCAAGCAGAAATCGAAATGGCCTTACGCCGACGGAAAATTCCCGCATCCTTCGACAAATTAAAGGGATTTTACCTTGATGCTCCCATAAATGACATTTACAACGTTCTGCGAAGCGCCGTTTATCCTGCAGACAAAAAATCCTTCGTGGCCGTGTTGGCAAGTCCATTCATTGCCATGAACAAAGAGGAAATTTTCGACTTTCTCCACGGAGAATGCCATTCCTCAAAACCGGATGAAGCCAATTCCTTGGTAAAACAAGTCGCATCCATGGCCAACACAAAAACCAATGCCCAAATCATAACCTTTTTGTGGTTTAATTGCGGTTACTTCCACCTTATTCACCACAATAATGCTTCCCAATTAGTCGTGTATTACGACTATTTGTTTGAACTTGCCCGTATTTCCGACGAAAAAGGCGAAAACCTGTCCGTTTTTGTGGACAGTTTGAGCAAAAAAATTGCCGCCGGCGAAACTTTGGAAAACCCCAACATTCCAACCCAAGGGGAAGAAGGCGTCCAAATAATGAGCATTCACAAAAGCAAGGGTTTGCAATTCAAAAATGTTTTCATTCCCTATTGTGGAGCAAGACTGTCACCCGACACCGATTTTCTCTTCTTCGATGAAACCTTTGGAGTCACATTGAACTTGCCACTCCACCCCAAGGTAGTAGGCTCCGGTGAAAGCACAAATCACAACTATTTCCGTTACGCACAAAATGCCGATATCAATGCCCAAGACGAAGCCGAATTGCGACGAATACTCTACGTGGCCATGACTCGTGCCGAAAATGAAATTTTCCTGACAACCACGGCGGAAGCAAAGGTCGGATTTCAAAAACTGTTGAATCCCATTTTGGAAAACCCGGAAGACGGCTGCTTCGAAATAATCGAAGAAACCGGAAAGGATACGCCAACATCCCTTTCTCAACCTTCTTCCCCAAGGTACAAATGCCCGAGATTTCCCGAAGAAAATTCGGAACAAAACCATTTTACCCATGTAAACGCCTCTTCCGAAGAAGCAAAGGCTCTGATTTTGCCTTTATTGCAACAAGTTCCGCCGAAAAAGCCTTCGGAAACCGCCACCGCTCCAACGGATTCCCTTTTGGAAGAACTGACACAGTGGGGCTTTTCCCACGACAAATTCGGAACCTTGGTTCACCTTTTAATCGAAGTGGCAATCCAAAACGGCGGACAAATCCCGGATTTAGATAAAACCCACGGTTTCTATCGGTTGGAATACGAAAAATTGATTTCCCCAATTCGAACCCATAAGCACCAAGAAAAAATTTTAGCCCAGGCAAAGGATTTCGCAACCAACTTTTTGAAAAGCCCCTTATGCGAAAAAATCCTATCGTTACCGTCGGAAAAGGTAAAAACGGAATTTTCCTTCCGCCTTTTCTTGCCCCAAGGTGAAAGGCCCATCTTCGTAAAAGGAACTTTCGATTTACTGGCTGAATTTCCCGACTTTGTGCAAGTGGTTGACTTCAAAACCGATTTGCTTCCCGACAGTTCACGGCATTTTTCCCAAATGGCCATTTACAAAGCTGCCGCCGAAGCCCTTTTCGGAAAAACCGCCAAAGTCAGTCTCTTTTTCGTGAGAAATCCCCAAGGGGAAGAAAAAATTTTCCCATAAATTTTTCAAAAAAATATATGGATAAAATCACTAAATTCCGATACTAAATATGACATATTTTAAAAATCGACTTGACAAAAAAGTGTTATTGTGATAAAATTATTCCGTGAAAGTTTACCAAAAAGAATTTTCGCAAATTAGGAGAGCTGCATGAAGTTTATTGGCATGAATTTAAAGGTAATGAATTTGAAGGCTAAATTCAGTCTTATCTCATCCGTAGGACTTGTTTTAACCATGGGAATTTGTGTTTTTGTTGCAATCCGTCAGCTTAGAGAAGACAGCCGTACTTCCTTAATGGCATCCATCCCCGTCAGTGTCGACCACATGGAAGCGGAATTTGATTCCTTCATCGCATCGGCCGTAAGTCTCAGTCGCGTAATGGCCAACGCTCCCGATGTAACGAGCTTTCTCGCCGATCCCACAAACGCCGCAAAAGAGCAAGCGGGAATGTTCGTTATTCAAAGTGCTTCCGCCTTTTTGCCTCTTAAATTTTGTTTTTTTATAAGTAAAGAAGATAGGGTTTATCGACATTATTCTCAACGCGGTCTCACCACACGCTCCATGGATTCCACCATGGCTAGCAAACTTGACGAGGCACTTGAAAGTCGGCAAGAATATCTCACAAGTCTGAAATTCAACCAAGAAAACGGTGAAATTCGCCTGCAAATTATTTTCATTTGCCATGAAGGTACCAATGTTGTGGGACTTTTGGGAACCGAAATCGTTATAAACGACTTTTACGAAAAATTTCTCAACGACCAAAATGCGGATCACGATATGTACTTCTTTGACAACCATGGAAAAATCATTTGTGGTCCCGACCGAACTTACTTCACCGACACAAAAAGCATTTACGACGTTCTTCCCCGTCACCCCGAACTTACCGAGGCCCTTGATCCGTCACAAACCGGTACCATCATTGTGCCTTTTTCCTACTCCATCAACGATCGATGGGTAGTCGGAGTAACACGGGAACGTCACACCTCTTGGCGTATCATGATGGTGGAACGGGATCGTGCCAAGGTGCTGGAACAACCGTTGTTCTACGCAATTGCCCTTTTCTGTGTCATGATTATCATAGTAATGCTTGTAATAAACATTTTCGTTTTCAGAGTGATTTTGAATCCTCTGGACAAGTTGCGTATTGAATTTACCAAATTGGGTGAAGGAAACCTCCTTGTAAACATGAACCTGAACAGCAAAGATGAATTGGGTGAAATTGCACAAAACTTTAACACCTTTGTTCGAGGAATGCGAGACATTATCGCCCAGGTTTCTTCAACAGCAAACTTGCTTTTCACCGACTCACACAAACTCACCGATGATATGTCCGCAACCGAAAAGGCCATGTCACAAATAACCGAAAACATGCGCAGTGTGAAAACCCAGGTTACATCCCACGACGAAATGGTTAAAGACATTTATTCCAAAATTGAAAACATCAGTTCCGATGTGGAATTGCTTAATTCCCAGGTGCAAGAGCAATCTTCCAGCTTGAATGACAGCTCCGCCGCCACGGAAGAGGTTATTGCCAGTATTGCCTCCATACGAGACAGTTTGCATAAGAGCGGAACCCTTTTTGAATCCCTTGCGGAACTTACGGAAAACGGAGACGTTTTGGCTCGGGATATGCAGGTTCAAGTTCATGAGATTGAACAGAAGTCCAGCGGAATGAGTGAAGCAAACGAAATTATCGAAAACATTGCCACTCAAACCAACCTTTTGGCTATGAACGCCGCCATTGAGGCCGCTCACGCCGGTGAGGCCGGTATGGGCTTCTCCGTTGTTGCCGACGAAATTCGAAAACTTGCGGAAGACACAGCCGACCAAACAAAGATGAGTTCCACAAGCCTTTTGGAATTGGTAAACGGCGTTCAAGTTTTGGTTCGTTCATCCAAACAGGTTTCATCAGCGTTCCACGACGTAAAGGTCTCCATCGACCACGTTTCCGTGTTGCAGACCGAAATCCAAAACGCCATGAACGAGCAAACCATCGCCAACCAGCACATGAGCGAAAACTTTGCCGATATGCAACGAATTGAAGGAAAGGTTAGTGAACGTACGGACAATATCCATCTATCATCCGAAAGTCTGCGAAAATTGGCGGATGAACTGGTGGCAACAATGTCTGTTATTGAGAAATCCGTAAACAGCATGGACGGAAACTGTAACAACGTTATTGACTCCGTCAATAGCCTTTCATCAATAGCAACGAACACACAGAATAGAACCGACACCCTCAAACGCGGAGTGGAAAGGCTGAAATTCGAGTAATCGATTTCACAGCAAAGAGATTTTTATGAAAGAAGACAATTTATTTTCACAGTTGGGGTTATCCGAAAAAGCCCTGGAAGCAATTAAGCGGAAGGGGTTTATTGAACCCTCCCCCATACAAAAACTGACCATACCCCTGCTGTTGGAAGAAAACGTGCACGTTATAGCTCGTGCACGAACAGGAACAGGGAAAACGGCCGCTTTCGGTCTGCCCTTGGTGGAAAAAATTTCCGAAGACAAAGGACACGTTCAGGCCTTGGTTCTTACTCCCACACGGGAATTGGCCTTACAGGTAAAGGAAGAAATCGAGTCCTTCACCGAGGGACGGTATCCTCGGTTGCAAGCCGTTTACGGTGGCGCCGGAATGCGAGAACAACTCATGGCATTACGCCGTGGTGTGGAAATCGTTGTGGGAACTCCGGGACGGGTGCAAGACCATTTGAACCGCGGAACCTTGGATGTTTCCCAAGTTGAGTTTTTCATACTGGACGAAGCCGACGAAATGTTGGACATGGGCTTCATCGACGACATTGAAGAAATTTTCGAAAATGTGAACAAATCTGCTCGCGTCCTTCTTTTTTCCGCCACAATGCCCCGAGAAATAATCCGAACTGCGGAAAAATTCATGGGCGACTACAAAATTGTGGAAGAAACGGTCTCATCGGAAATTCCCGTTTTAACAACCCAAAAGTACTGGGTGGTGAAAGAAAGTGAGAAAATCGCCGCCCTTATGAGACTTATTGATATTTCGCCGGATTTTTACGGAATTGTTTTCACTCAAACCAAGGTGGATGCCGATACCGTGGCAAAGGCCTTGGACGAACGGGGATACGAAGCCGTTTCTCTCCACGGAGACATTGTGCAAAGTCAGCGGGAAAAAATCCTGCAACGCTTCAAGCGACGTAAAACGAAAATTGTTGTGGCCACAGATGTGGCAGCTCGTGGAATTGACATCGAAAACCTTACCCACGTTGTAAATTTTTCCCTGCCAAATGACACCGAAACCTACATCCACCGAATCGGACGGACGGGTCGTGCGGGCCGTGAAGGCGCGGCGTTCACCTTCGTAACTCCCTCGGAGCGAAAACGGATTCAGCGATTTTTACGGGCTTCAAAAGGTCAACTGGAAGCAGCCAAAGTTCCAACTGTGGACGAGGTTCTATCCGTTAAACGAGACAGACTTTTTACCGAAAAAATCCACGTTTTGAAGGAATTTTTTCCCCAAGAAACGGAATCTTCCCTCGAAGATTTTCCCCAAGAAGCACCGAAAAAAATCGACGATATATTCGAAAAATTGGCCGATCAACTTTGCCAAACCGCATCTCCCAAGGAAATTATTGCGGCAATGTTGGCAAACGACTTTTCCCACCGCCTTAACAAAGAACAATACGGCAAAGTAACCCGTTTCGATGAAGAAGAGGGAAAAAAAGCCGGCGGTTGGCGTAAATTCGCCGATGATGATGACGACGACGGACAAACTCGGCTGTACATCTCCATCGGGAAAAGCGACGGATTCAAGAAATCCGACTTGGCCGATTTCCTGTCTCGACAACTTAAAATTCCCGCCCACCATGTGGACAAAATCGACATGGCGGCAAAATTTTCCCTATTCAGCCTGCCTCGGGACGAGGCTAACGAATTGTTGCGAATTAGTTCCCGCGACAAACAGTTTCCCCACGTCCACATTGACGCCAAGTCATCTTCCGGTGGCGAAAAACGATTCGGCAGAAAAAACCGTTTCGACGACAACGGTGATTTCCGAAAAGTCCGTTTTGACGGCGATCGTCGTTCCAAAAGAAATTCCGAATTTCGCCACGGCAAATTTGACGACGGCGGACAGAAAAAACGTCGCTTCGGTCGGCAATATAAATCCTCGGATATTTACTAATATTACAAGGAGATTTTATGGAAAATTTTGAATTTTACAGTCCCACAAAGTTCATTTTCGGGAAAGATGCGGAAATGAATTTGGCAAAAATGCTCACCGAAAATGATGCAAAAAAGGTTTTAATCCATTACGGACGCAGTTCCGCGAAGGAAAGCGGTTTGTTGCCCAAAATGCTGAGACTTTTGGATGAATCAAAAATTTCCTATGTGGAATTAGGCGGTGTAGAGCCCAATCCCAAAGCTAATTTGGTCTATAAAGGCATCGAAATTTGCAAAAATGAAAAAATCGACTTTATCGTGGCCATTGGCGGTGGTAGCGTGGCCGATTCCGCCAAGGGAATTGCCTTGGGCGCCTGTTACGACGGCGACTTTTGGGACTTTTTCGTTGGCAAGGAAGTTCCAAAGGCCGCTTTGCCCTTGGGCGTAATAATCACCCTTCCCGCCACCGGTAGCGAAGGCTCAAATTCCTCCGTAATCACCCACGAAAATGGCAACCTTAAACGCGGCTGCAACACAGATTGGAACCGCCCTGCATTCGCCTTGATGAATCCCGAATTGACCTACACATTACCGCCATATCAAACGGCTTGCGGAATTGTTGACATAATGAGCCACGTTTTGGAACGATATTTCTCCCCAACCGAAAATGTTAGCCTTTCCGACAACCTTTGCGAAGCCATTTTGCGAACAATGGTACAAAACGCACCCATTGTAATGAAAAATCCTCGTGACTACGATGCCCGAGCCAACATATTTTGGGCAGGAACCTTGGCACACAACAATGTGGTGGGAACAGGACGAGTGCAAGACTGGGCTTGCCACAAAATGGAACACGAACTCAGCGGAATGTACGAAGTTGCCCACGGCGCAGGATTGGCTGCGGTAATTCCCGTTTACATGAAATATCAACTGGCAAAGGCTCCCGAAAAATGCGCAGCCCTTTTTGCCCGCCTCGCACGGGAAGTTTGGGGAATTTCCCCCACGGAAAATGACGAAATCGCCACAGCCGGCGCAGGAATTTTCGCAATGGAAACCTTTTTCGCCACCTTGGGAATGCCCCGCTACTTCGAAGACTTCGGAGGCAACGCAAAGGACATCCCCGAACTGGTTTCCAAAGTGCGAATGGACCCCTGCGGAACCTTGGGCAATCTAAATCCCCTCGAACCCGAAGACATATCCAACATTTACAAAATGATGTGTCGCCCCTAAAATTACAAAGGAGATTGGGAAAGGGGAAAGTTTTCCCCTCGCTCCCAAGGCAAGTCGCTACGCTTTGTTGCCTTGTCCGCTACCCCTTCTGCGGGGGTAGTGACCTAATTCAAGGGCATTATCCCACCCCCGCAACGCCCCCGATTTTGTAAAATCAAAGCCCTTTCGAACGAGACAAAATTTCCACCAACATTGTTGCAAACTTTTCTTCATCCGTATCCAAGCAAGCGTAAACGTTCCTTGGAGCGTCGTTAAAATGCCGTGTGTCAAAAAGGGTCTGTCCGTCGGCAATTCCGCCGCAAACCACGTCGCAACGCAGGTGTCGAATCTTCGTAACCACAGTGGGATCCAGCATATACAAAATACAAAGAGCATCGTGAATGGGAGCAATGTCCGGCTCATGAAGAGGCTGCATCGTGTTGTAGGCCTTTAAGCGTGCCTCAATTTCTTCCGCCACAAAGTCGCCCACCGGATTTTTCCAGGACCGAAAAATTTCCATGTGCTTCGGTCGCATATTGGCCTTGTGGGTGGAATCCAGAGTCATCATGGTAATTTTCACACCGCAATCCAAAACCACCGCTGTGGCTTCCGGATCGATAAACACATTGTATTCCGAAGCCGCCGTGGAATTACGCTGATCGTGACCGCCACTCATTATAATAATTTCGTCCACATTTTTCACAATATCCGGTTCCGCACGATAGGCCAAGGCAAAATAGGTCAGCGGTCCCGTCAACACCAAGTTAAGATTTTCCTTTGCGTTCATCAATGTGTCAATGTACCAACACACCGCATTTGTTCCGGGAAGAGGCTTTTTCGTAGCCGGTGGCAGTGGCAAATATTCTGCATGATAAGTCACCTTTTCGCCCTCGGCATTTACGCCGTCATTGGACCGTTGACGCATTTTTCGTAGAGGGTCCAAGGTCGCAACAATGGGCGTGGCACAGCCGCGAATAACCGGAATGTCTTGCTTCATCAATTCAAGAACACGAAGGGTATTTTCTGTGGTAAATTCCACGGGACGGTTGCCGTTCACCGTACAAATTCCGACGATTTCCAATTCCGGAGACAACAGGGCTGCCATAATGGCAAGGGCATCATCCGAACCTGTGTCCACATCCAAAATTATTTTTCTCTTTTTTGCTTCCATTCCTTCTCCTTTCCGTCCCTATTCGTATCATCCACAGATTTCCCGAATAAAAAACACCACTATATTATACCATGGAAATTCCGCAAAAAAGAAAAAAAAGTGAAAAAAACGTAAAAATTATTGAATTTTATTTCTCCGGATTTTGATTAAAAGGCCTTTACCTTTCCCCACAGTAATTTTGGCAATTTTTCCGGGCAAAACTTCGTTGCTCACTCCGTATTGATAATCCGCCCTTATTTCACCGTCTTTTAAGGGAAATTTACTGTTTTCAATGCTGATTTTTCCCATTTCACCGAAAACGTTCACAAGGGAAAAATAGGCAAAATCATCTTCCACGAAAATTGGTTTTTCTCCGACAACTTCCATTTGGGAACAGTCATCCACCAAAAGGGCCTTTTTCCCATTATTATCCAAAAAAAGCAAAATCCCCAGGTTGGCAATGGTGTGATCAAGCCTCCCGCCCACAACGCCCACCAGCAAAAAATCGTCGAAACCGCGACGAAGGCCTTCTTTTGCGGCAAAAACGGTGTCGGTGTCATCCTTTTCCCGAGGAAGAACAATGGTTTCCACATCCCGTTGGGGATTGGGATGGGAATCGAAGTCACCCACAATTAAATCCGCCGAAACTCCCAAGGCCTTTTCGTGGTAAAGTCCGCCGTCGCAAAAAACGAAAAAGTCATTGAGACGAAACTGGGAACGAACAATTTCGTAATCGGAAATGATAGCGCCGCCCACGATTACACAACGACCGTTTTTCATTTTCTGAATTTCCCTTTAATTTTATTCACCCCAAGACAAATGAGAATTGTAATGAGCATATCCGGCAAGGCACTTCCCACCACAATATCAGTTTTCATAAGAATGCGGTAAATCACAAAGCCGATGAACCAAATTATCAAATTTTGAATGTTCACTTTGCTTTGTTCCGAATTTTGCTTCAAAATGTAGAAATCGGCAATCTGTATCGCCACCATGGGCGTAAAAACTGATCCGATAAAATACAAAAATTCGGAAATATCCGTTAACGGAAGGAAAATTCCTCCAAAAATTCCCATCACCGCCACAGCTATGGAAACGTATTTCCCCTTGACCTTTTTGGATAAAGACTCTCCGGATACTCCGGCGGAATAAACATCCAGAAAAGTAACCGTAACGGTGGAAAAAACGATAATCACCAAGCCGGCAACTCCAAAGCCGGCTTTCAACATAATCTGCACCACGTCGGATTCCCCGGTAAAAATGGCTGCACCCAGCCCGATGGCATACATCCAGGCGCTGGCAATTCCATGCACAATCACGCTTACCATGGTGGCTGCAACAGGCCTTTCCGTCTCCCGTGTATAATCGCTGATTAACGGCAACCAGGAGCAAGTCATTGCCGCCGAAAGTTCCACCGCTGCCCCGAATGAAATTTCCCGTGGAAATACGGTCGGAATATCGCCTTTCCCGAAAATTTTAAAACACAGAACAAGGGTTAGGACGAACAAGCTTCCCATTGCCACGGAATTTACCTTTCCGATATTTTTTATTCCGATTAAAACCCAGAGAACAATTAAAAGACCAATGACAACACACCAAATCCAATCTCCCACATTGAATATTCCGTTTACCGCGTTGGCACCATCGTGAATCATAATTGTTGTCCAGCCCACAAGTTGAACAATATTCAGCAGGGAGAAAACCAAGGTTCCCATGTAGCCGAAACTCATCTTGGATGTGTCCATTCCGCTTTTGCGAACCTTTCCGCCGATCAAACCCGCGAAAAAAAGCAAGACGCAACCGATAATGTGGCCGAGAATTATGGCGAAAAGTCCGTCGATAAATCCCAAGGGTGCCAAAAAGGCTCCCGTTCTGATTTTGGCAATGGAAACGGCCGCTCCAAACCAAATTAAACCGTTTTCCAAAAGCGATGTTCGTCTTTCAATAATTTCATTTTGCATTTTTTGAATATTCTCCTTGTAAATCAAAGGCATGATTCATGGGGCCGGAACCCTTTCCCAAATTCAACATGGCAGCAAGAGCACCGGAAATATAGGACTTGCCGCGAGAAACCGAGGTTTTAAGATCAAAACCTTTGGCTAAGTTGGCGGCAATGGCGGAAGAAAGGGTGCATCCCGTGCCGTGAGTATTGGGGTTGTCAATATGTTTTCCGAAAAACCATTCGGTCTTTCCGTCCATGTATAGCAAATCATTGGCATCACTGACACTGTGTCCGCCTTTTAGCAAAACGGCACAACCGTATTTATTACCGATAATTTTTGCGGCATCAATCATGTCATTTTCGGTTTCAACAGACATTTCGGAAAGCAATTCGGCCTCGAGAATATTTGGCGTAATCACCGTAGCCAAAGGGAAAAGTTCACGAGAAAGAACCGAAATTGCCTCTGGGGAAATAAGCCGCGATCCGCTTGTGGAAACCATAACCGGATCCACCACAATGTTTTTGGCCTTGAAAAATTGCAACCGCTCACCAATGGTCAAAATCAACTTTTCCGACGAAACCATTCCTATTTTCACGGCATCGGGAAAAATATCCTCAAAAACCGCATCGATTTGTGCGGCCAAAAACTCCGGACTTGACTCCAAAATTCCACGCACTCCCAAAGTGTTTTGGGCAGTGAGGGCGGTAATCGCACTCATTGCGAAAACGCCATTCATGGTAATGGCCTTGATGTCAGCCTGAATCCCGGCTCCACCGGAAGAATCACTTCCCGCAATGGTTAAAGCAGTTCGCATAAACTTCTCCTTAATCAAAATTTGAAAAATCAAAATCGGAATAATCCGAAATGTAATAATCGGCCGTGATTTTCATTTCGTCCTGTTTTTTTTCATGACGATCGTACACTGCCGCAGTGATAAACCCGTCGTTTTTTGCTGTGGTCAAAGCGTGAATTGTGTCTTCAAAAACAACGGTTTCGCCCTTGCTTGTTCCCAAATGGGCCAAAGCTTTACGGTAAATATCCGGCTCTCGTTTGCCCATAGCGTTTTCATCGCAATTAAAGATTTGCGTAAAGTAATCTCGGATTCCCAGGCGGCGAAGAGCCACTTCGGCTAAACGGCTGTCCGTAACGGTGGCGACGCACATTTTAACGCCACGATTTTTCAGTTTTTCCAAAAAGATTTTAACATTTTCTTTCAACAAAATGGTTTCGCTGTAGGCTGTCAAAAGATTTTTTTTGATTGTCCCGATGATTTCCTCGGCAGGAATGTCAATATTGTAGCGTTTTCGGCAGTATTCGGCAGATTCTTCCAAGGTAAAGGTTTTTAACTTGTCTTCCAAATTCGGCTCCGGTTCAATTCCTCTGTCTAAAAGAGATTGAGCACCTAAACTATTCCAAACTCCCATGGAATCCAACAATGTCCCATCCATATCGAAAATCGCACCTTTAATCACCCTTAACCACCTTTTCTGTCAAATTCCGCAATCCAACCGTTGCCCTTTCCACATCCTGCGCGCCATAAATCGCACTAATTACAGCAACGCCGCAAATTCCCGTTCCTGCCAATTGAGAAACATTTTTTTTTCCAATTCCTCCTATGGCAACAACCGGAACAGACACGGCCTTACAAATTTCCGCCAAAGTTTCGTAATCCACCAAATCGGCATCATCCTTGGACATGGTGGGAAAAACGGCGCCAACACCAATGTAATCCGCACCTTTTTTCTCCGCAAGAAGAGCCTGTTCCACAGTTTGAGCCGAAACGCCTAAAATTTTATCCTCACCGATGATTTTTCGCACATCAT
>JAFNZQ010000030.1 GCA_017382775.1 Spirochaetaceae bacterium | reverse complement strand
TATACAGAGAAAAATCCTTCTTTTTACCAACAAACCGCTAATCCGTTGTGAATTATATCACAAAATTTAAAATCTTTCAGTAGTTCCTATAAAAAAATCGGAATTTTTGACGAAAATTTAAATGGTGTTTTTATTTTACAGTAGAAAAATTTTTACTTTCTGTTGGGGAAAATTTATAACATAACTTGCAATTTCTATGGGCGGAAAGATCAAATTTTTTGTAATTTCAATTTTTCTCATACTTTTCTGCGGAACGGCTTTTGCAATAGATATGTCCTCGGTGGATGCCCTAATTGAGGAACGCCGATTCACCGAAGCCTTGACTGTTTTGGAAGAAATGTTGCGAGAGTCTCCCGATAGTTTCGACATAATCGAAAAACGAGTTGCTTACATCAGGAAAGAACGAAAAAAATACGAAGAACTGGCGGATAAGCTCATAAAGCTGATTGAGAGCAATCCTTTGGAAACATCAAAGCAAATCGAATTGATTCAAAAAATGGAAGCCATAGAGCCAAATCCCGGAAAAGAGGAACTGGCCTTTTTGGAACGAGCCAAGGACGTGGCCATGTTCGCCCACATTCGACGCACCTACGACCGACTAATGCGGGAAGGTGGGGAATTGCTGAATCAGCAAGACTTTATTGGTGCGGTGAAGAAATTCGAAGAAGGCTTGGATCTCAACATTGAAGAGTTTAGAATGGTCAAACTGCCCGAGGATGTTAAGCAGGAAATCACCGATACGGTGTCCATATTGAAAAGTCGATATATTCCCCAGTACGAAAACTTGCAAGGTAGCCTTTTGCCCGCTGTGGAAAAGTTTACGGAAGCGGTGAAGGCGGAAAGATTTGATGAAGCGGATCGGCTTTTTCCGGGAATTGAGCGGCAAATGCGTAATTTCGCAAATCTTTGCAACGAAATTGCCGAGGTGGGTTCGGTTTTCTATGTTCACCTTCAAGAAATTTTGCAGGAAGAACCCTATTACAGTCCAATGGCTCACATTCCCATTTTGTATAAAATGACTGTTTCGGAAAATATGGACACGAAAAACGGTATCTTCGGTTCCTTGGAACGGCAATGGTTTTATCTCTGCAATAAAATGAAAAGTGCGGTTACGGAACGTTTGGATGCTCGTTGGGCCTCCATAACGACCTCCATAGAAAAAAACGGGTTGCTCTCCTTTCCCGCCACCCACGAGTTGCCGCGAAAAAGTTTGCCCACGGACAGACGTCTTGTCACCTTGGGTGAAAACATCAACAACTTGCACGAACTTCGGAAATTCCCCCTGGGAACGCAGCCCCATTACTTCATTGAATTTAGCAACGCTATGGTTGCCTACCGGTCTCTTTCCGAATGTTTTTACGACAACCTTGTGAACATCCAAAAAGTGGTGGAAGATAAACACAATGTCACAATGGAAACCACGGATGAAAACCGGAAGGAAAAACTGAACCTTTGGCAAAAATATTTGCAAACAGCCCAATCTGTTGTGGACCAAACGGAGAACATACAAAATCGTATTTCCAGAATTGACAGAAATTACGAATCGAAAAGCATCCACGAAGTGAGCCTAAACACAGCAAATGTGGACAACTATGTTGCATCCGCGGTGAGTCAAACATTGGAACTGGCGAAAAATTCCGTGGATGAAGCCTGGAATTCTCTTGGAGGATTTTTGGAGGAAAGCACCGCCTTTTATTTGGACAAATACAAGAAAGTATACAATGAGGCTTTAACTCTCTATGAAGGACACGAGGAGGATGAAACCGGCTTGTTGCTTAAATTCCCCACCGAAGCCTTGGATGAATTACAGCCGATTATTACGGTTCTCGAAGATGACGGGGATTTTCTCGACGGGAAATTGCAATTTTCAAAAACGGCTCCCGGAGAAATTTACCGAAACAATACCTTTGAAGAAAATCTTTCCCAATCGGAAACCAACATAGACGAAATGCGTAATCTTTTCGGTTTTGTTACGGATTTGGCGGATAAATCCCGGGTGGCCAGGGATCAGGCCATGGAAGAAAAGGAAAAGGGCGATGAAAGATTCCGGCAGGCAGAAGCGGCTTTGGAAAGGGAAAGATTTGCGGAAACGCGAAATCTTATTCAGCAATCCCGAACGGCCTACACCACGTCTTTGAGCATTCAGCATTCCGACAGTTTGCGGGAGGAAAGCGATCAACGTTTGTGGGATTTGAGCATGCTTTTGACGGACCGGGAAAACGAGTTGGTGGTGCGTGAAGTTCGCGAACTTTACAGCCAAGCCCTGAACGAATACCGAGTTGCCAATTACGAAACTGCGGAACAGTTGTTGCTTCAAGCACGGATTCGATGGCATACAACCAACACAGTGCCTCATCAGGAAGTGGAACATCTGTTCCAACTTGTGGGACGGGCTCTTTCCATGAAAATCGGTCGTTCCGTTCCGCCCACGGCACCTTTGTATCCGGAGATGAGCCAGCTGCTGAACATTGCGGTGAACAATTACGGATTGGGTAAATCCCTAGTGGACCGGAGAAAAAAGGATGAAGCCCTGCCCTATTTGAACCTTGCCATTGAAAAAATTGAGGAAATTCGACTGGTTTATCCCAATCACCAGGTTGCCAGTTTGCTTTTATTGCGGATTCAACAATTGTTGGATCCCGAAGCCTTCAAACAGGATTTTGACGAATGGGTGCAAAACGCCCGAGAGAATTATCAACTTCCGGGAATGGCGGAATCTTCCTACATACTTCTTTTGGACTTGGCGGAAATCAATCCCAATTATCCGGGATTGAAGCAGTTGATTTACGACATTGAGCTTCATTTGGGCATAAGACAACGGCCACCGGACAGAACGGCCTACAACAGGTCCGCGGCATTGACACAGAGGGCCAGGTCCGCTTTAAATTCCGGTGACGAAATTGTAATTCGTGCCGCCCTTGCTCAACTTGATGAAGCCTTGGCTTTAAACCCGGACAATTCCGACGCCATATCGCTGAAAGACAGGTTGCAAATAAAAATCGGAGGCCAAAGCGCTGCCGTTCTCACTGCGGAATCCGAGGCCCTGTACCAGCAGGCAGTTCGTGCATTACAGATGAACAACATTATTGAAGCCACGGCCTTGCTTAATCGATTGTTGCAAAATTCCGATGCCCAACTTTCCACAAAGGTACAACAGCTGCAACAACGTATAAAAATCTTGACAGAATAATTTTTTTGTGATACAATAACGGTGTATTTTTAGGGTGGGAAAAAATATTGCCGATATTTAAAAATTTTAAAAATTTTCTGTTTCTTTTTCTCTTATTTTTCTGCAATTCTCTTTTTGCGGCGGAGTTGTTTTGGAATTATCCCACCCAAGTTACGCCATTACCTTCAGCCTTTCCCGGAACAGCGTCCAATGGAGAATTGGGCGTTGTCATTTGGCAAGAAATTGAGAAAAACAAAGATGATTCCGGAAGAATTTGGATTTCCATGCAAGTTTATTCCCGTGGAGAATACACACAGAAGATACGCGCATTCGGTCCCTTCGATTTTGTGGGGGAGGTTCCCTCAATTTCATCTGTGGCAGTAAACAAAAAGGGAGTAATCTGTGTTTCCGTTTTGAAGGATCAGGACACAATCGGCGTGTACACATCCTCCGACAGCGGCGATACTTGGCAAGAAATTTTAATAAGCCCCAACAATTTGCGTGCAGTGGGTCCGCGAATTAGGGTTAATGCCCAAGATGAATTTTGTCTGTTCGCTTCCACCACCACGGAAGACGACTTTCAACTGGTTTGGTCCCGCTCCGAGGATGGACTTTTGTGGACCGCACCCACGAAATTTACCGGTACAGGGAATTTACGCAACCCCTTCATACCTTATTTTACAAGCAACGGCACCAGCGACTTTGTGGTTTTCCAGTCCTCAATGCAAACCGGAAACCGTTTCGTTTATCAGCTTTATTTTTCCGCCAGCGATGACAACGGGGAAACATGGTCGGAACCTGTTTTGCTCACAAAATTTCAGCTTCCCGCCGAATACGCGTATAATTCCTATCACAACCAAAACCCCAATTTGATTTACCACGAGGGAAAACTGAAACTTGTTTGGGAACGAACCTATATGAATTCCCAATCTTCACAAATTTATTACACGGAATTGGATGAAACCGGTAAAATCCTCACGGAACCGGTTCACATCTCCTCCGGATACAGCACTTGCAGTTGGCCGGAAATATTTGAATATAAGGGAACCGTTTACGTTACATGGTTTGACACATTGCGGGACAAAAGCACGACTTACATTGCCAGTTACGGAGAATATGGCTGGGAAGAGAAAAAATTGGCCACCACCGACGATTCCACAGCCTTTGCCGTCCCCCTTTTGTGCAAAGACAATTTTTATATGTTTTGGCTGCAAAAAAATTCCCAAGGTGTGGACAGGCTAATGCGTCAACACAGGGATGATTTTGCCGAACCGGCCACATTTACGGCCCTTTCATATAAAGAAGGCGTTTCATCATCCGCCGAAAAGGTACGAATTAGGGTGAACATTCCCCGGGATTCATCGGGAATTGCGGGATTTTCCTATATTTGGACTCGGGACAAAACGGAAGTTCCTCCTACGGAATTGATGCGAACTCCCTCGAATAACGAAATTACGGAATTTGCCACGGATGATGAAACCACATGGTTCCTCATTGTTCGCACCACCGACTTTGCCGGCAACTGGTCGGAACCCACCTATATTGAATACATTCGCGATGTAACACCGCCTTTACGCCCAATTATTCGAATGCCAAACTTTGATGAAATCGGATTTACCGTAGACAATTCTCCCACATTCCTGTGGCAACCGAATCCGGCAGATGACGATGTGGTGGGATACAGTTATTCATGGAATTTAATGTCCGATCTTCCACCGGGATTTGCGGAGGGCGACAAATATACGGAACAGGAAGTTCTTTCTTCTCCCTTTGATCCGCCGAAGCCACCCTTGCGACTAATGACCAGAACGCCGCGGTTCAGTATTCGCAACGCCGATGACGGAATTTGGGCCTTTTCAGTGCGGGCCATTGACCGATTGGGCAACATCGGAGAGGCCGCAGTTATTCGCGTATTCATGAACAAGTACATTCCGGAAACCATTGTTTCCCGAATAGAAAAAAAGCAAAATCGAGACGGCTCCACGGAACTTATTTTTTACGGAAAAGGCTTTTTGCGTGACGGCACCGTCAACGGAATTTTCCTGGACAAAGACGGTGTCGCACCCTACGACTACATTTTCTCACCGGAACGAGGCGACTACGAAATTTCCACGGACAAACTGATGAGAGGCCTTTACATCGACGATGTGGAAACCGGGGAATATACCGTTATTTTAAATCACACGGATCGCGGCCTTTATACCGCGCCCATGAAACTTCTGTTGGAGAATCGGGGAACAATCAAATACGGCGACTTTACCACGAAATTCTTGCCGAAACTGAAAGAAATTTTAATAAATTTCTTTGTTGTTATTCCTGGTCCCTATATTTTGATTTTACTCTTGCTTTTACTGTTCTTTATAAGTGGAATTTTCTATCTACGAGCCATAAAAAAATCTCTTGCTGAGGCGAAAATCTTAAATAAAGAAGCCGCCGCCATCTTGAAAGGAGACTATATGTCAGAAGAAGCGAAGGTTCAAACGCAGAAATTACAACTGAAAGGCTTTTCTCTGCGTTGGAAGCTGTCATTTTTTGTTTTGATGCTTTTAGTATCTGTATCACTTTC
>JAFNZQ010000294.1 GCA_017382775.1 Spirochaetaceae bacterium | reverse complement strand
TTCCGTAAAATCGGAATCCGCGAATGGTGAGGCAAGCCTATGAGCATGGCAAAGAAGACACTTGAGCATCCCGTTCTCGTCTTTGTTTTTTTCGTCTTAATAATGGTCGTTGGTGCCTTCACCTTTTCGAAAATTTCCATTGCGTTGATGCCGGAAGTTGAATTTCCCATGTTGGTTGTGGTAACATCCTACGAAAATGCAGGACCGGAGTCGGTGGAAAAATCCATCACATCCATAATTGAAAGCGGATTGGCCAGTGTTACGAATTTGGAAAGCATGACCAGCCGTTCCAGCGAAGGCTCGTCATTGGTTATGCTTGAATTACGATATGGAACCGACCTGGACGTAGCCACGGCGGATGTCCGGGATAAACTGGACCGAATAAAACGGGCATTACCCGACGAGGCGGATTCGCCCCTTATTTTCCGAATGGATGCTTCCGCAATGCCCATTATGCGAATTGCCGTTCGCGGCAATCGTTCCGCAAACGACCTTCGAGAAATTGCCGACAACCAAATCACCGACCTTTTGGAGCAGGTGAACGGTGTTGCCCAGGCGTCAGTCTCCGGAGGAAGGAAGCGAATCGTTCGTGCCGAATTGCGTTCCAATCGATTGGAAGCCTACGGAATGTCGTTGACAACCGTTGCATCATCTTTGGCCGCACAGAATTTGGAATTGGGCGGCGGTAAAATCGAAGATGCCCAGAAAAATTACATTATACGAACTGTGGGCGAATATGACAGCATTGACGAAATTGCCAACACCGTTGTGGGTGTGAAAAACGGCTACCAAGTTCGTTTGTGCGATATTGGCGATGTTTTTTGGGGACACGAGGATGCAAATTCCGCCGTTTACATAAACGGTGAGCCGGGTGTGTACATCTCCATCACCAAGGCCAGTGACGCCAACGACGTTAAAGTTGCGGACGACGTTTACAAAAAAATTGAGGAAATTCAGCGATTGATACCGCCGGATATTACCTTGGAACTGATTATTGACAATTCGGTTGAAGTCCGAGATACCATCGGAGTTATGCTTGAAACCCTTATCAGCGGTGTGGCTTTGGCAATGGCTGTTCTGTATGTATTCTTGCGCAGCTTCAAATCCACATTGATTATCGGTATTTCCATTCCGATTTCCATGATGATGACTCTAATCGTTATGAACTTTTCCGGAATCACATTGAACATGGTTACCATGACCGGCTTGATTTTGGGCCTCGGTATGATTGTGGACGCATCAATCGTTATTTTGGAAAATATTCATACCTACCGATTGCGTGGTGCGAAACCTCACATTTCGGCAATTTTGGGAACACAGGAAGTTTTCACATCCGTTTTCTCCGGAAACCTGACAACCCTTTGTGTGTTCCTTCCTTTTATGATTTTCAAAACCGAAATGGGAATGATGGGTGAAATGTTCATGGGAATGGTTTTGACCATTTCCTTTGCACTTATTTCCAGTCTCATTGTGGCCACCTTGTTGGTTCCCGTTTTGTCAGGTCACTTTTTGCCCTTGACAAATCGCAACGAAACGCCCATTCGCAACAAGGTTTTGCGAAAATTTGACAGATTGATGGATTCCGTCTTGACCAGAATTGCGGAAGTTTATGCACGGGCTTTGCGATTTGTCATGAATCGACGAAAACTCACTTTGGGTGTCGTTTTGGGAATGTTGGTTGTTTCGGTTCTTCTATTGGGTGCATTAAACATTCGATTGATGCCCGGTTCTACGGAAAACCAAGTGCAACTTTCCATAACTATGCCACTCGGAACGCCTCTTCGGGACACCCAGGACATCGCCTTTCAGATTTCCAGAATCATTGAAAAGGAAGTTGAAGGTTACGAAACAATTTTGATTTCCGTGGGTACCGGTGGCGGAATGATGAGTAACGATTCCACCAATACCGCATCAGTCACCGTGAAACTTCCTGTTTTTGCTGAACAAATTGATACTTCCGACGATGTAAAGGCGAAATTACGTTCCCATTTTGCGGAATTTCCTTCTGCTGTGTTTAATTTCGGCAGAGGTGGCGGCGGAGGTGGAATGTTCGGAGATGATATTGACATTGTTATCCGCTCCCAGGACTTGGAAGGTGCCTTGGACACTGCAAAAAAGATTCAAGCCACACTTAAAACCGTGGACGGTCTCAGTGAGTCCAACATCGATACCACGGAAGGTCTTCCTCAAATTCAGGTGGAGATTGATCGAGAAAGGGCATATTCCTTCGGGCTGAATGTGGCATCGGTGGCACGGGAAATTAACGCTTCCATTGACGGAACAACGGCCACCATTTACCGTGAAGCCGGAAACGAGTTTGATGTTGTGGTCATGTATCGTCCGGAAGACAAAGCCGAGCTTACAAACCTGGAAAACATATTTATTATGACACAAGCAGGTCGCGTTCCCGTTTCCAACTTTGCCAGGTTGGTTCGTGGCGTGGGGCCCGTAAGTATTCAGCGTGAAAACCAGGCTCGAACCATTCACGTTACCGCAAACATTTTGGATGAGATTCGTCCGGCAGAGATGGAGCAAAGAATCCACGAAGCCATTGCCAACACAATCGTAATTCCCGAGGGAATTACCTACACCATGGAAGGTAGCCAAGAAGATATTAAGGAACAAATCTCTATCTTCGTGAAAATCATCATTTTGGCTATCTTGTTGGTTTTCGGCGTTATGGCGGCAACCTACGAATCCTTCTTGGATCCCTTTATTAACTTGGCAACAATGCCCTTGCTGTTAATCGGATTTACTTTGGTTCACTTTATCACCAGACAGCCTATTTCCATCATGTCCGCTGTGGGTATTGTTATGTTGATAGGTATTGTCGTAAATAACGGAATTATCTTGGTCGACCAAATCAATCTTCTTGTCAATCGCGGTTCTGCCGTTAAAGAAGCCTGTATCGAAGCGGGATTTTCACGATTACGGCCTGTGTTGATGACGACTTTAACAACGGTTTTGGGTATGCTACCATTCTGTTTTGCCCAGAGCGGTTCCGCAAATATGATTAAGCCCATCGGCTTCACAGTTATTGGCGGTTTGATTAGTAGTACGTTCATGACACTTTTCGTAATTCCCGTGTTGTATTCATTACTCCACGGAAAATTGACAAAGAGAAAGTCCCTTGTGGCAGTTGTTCACAAGGAGGAGGTGAAATAAGATGCCTAAACTGAATCGAATGAAACGGATAGAAATAATTGCAAACCAGTCTGTGCAAGAAGAGATTCTTGGCGGGATTGAAACAGCAATTCCGGACATTTTGTACACTATGATTCCCGTTGTTCATGGGAAAGGAAGTGATGACAGAAAATTGGGAACTTCCACTTGGCCGGAAACAAATTTTTTGTTAATAAGCTACGTTTCTCCCTCCGATGAAGAAAAAATCATGCAGGAAATTGAAAACGTGCGGAAAAGATTTCCCACCGAGGGAATTGCGACTTTCAGTATTTCTTGCTAATGGGAGATTGTGAAAAGGGAAGAGGAAACTCTTCCCTTTCTTTTTGCTATATCATTAAACCTTTAACTACATTTCGAATTGAGTTTAAAAATCGAGTTTTATCCATTTGGTAAAAACAAAAATCTGCGGTTTTGAAAACTTCATCAAAGCGTTCCTCGGTTTTTGCCATGAAATGTGAAACAAATTTTGGGGAAAGAGGCAATTTTGAGCCGACTATGAAGTTTTCCAAATCCCGGTCGCGAAAAACAAAGGCACCGGCAAGGGCAATTCGAAAATCACTCACGACACCTTTTTCGTCTCTCACCAAAATTGCCAAAGAAAATCCGTACTCGTTTCCGTAACTGTCACGGTTGAACCTGGAAAAATGTTCCAAAGTCCAGGGTTGAAGCGGAACAATCACTTTTGACAACAAATATCGCCGCTTTTCCTTTGCTTCGGGATTTTCCGTAATAAAGTCTTTGAAAAATTCGCTTAAATTTAATTGAGGCAAAAGGGATGCGAACTGTTCTTCAAACTTTTGCATTGGAACAAGTTTCGTTTCCTTGTCGTTTTTGAATTCCAAAATTGCATCCAAGGCCAAAAGGGGCGCGTAAAGGGTTTTTTTGCATCCCGGAGAGCAAATGTTTCCGCCGATGGTTGCGAAATTGCGAATTGCAGGAGTGGCGATGGATTTAATTGCTTCAAGGAGAACTCCGGGGATTTTTCCGGAGGAAGCCCTGTTCTCAATTTTTGCCAATGGAGTGGCCGCTCCAAATTCCAAACGGCGTTCCGTTCGGGAAAAATTTGTAAGTTCATCAATGTTTTTGAGACAGAGAATGTTTCCCGGGAGATCAAAAAAATCGCCGTTTTGCTCGTGGCAAATTTGGGTGCATCCTCCTACTATATTCAACTCCGAAATATTTTTCAACTGAAAAATGGCTTCGGAAAGGTTTTTGGCTTCGTAAAAATTAGAGACCTTTGTCATCGTTTACCTGTTCTTTGCTGATTTAATTGAGCTATTTCCTCAGCGATTCGTTTTTTGCGTATGGCAGAAGCTTGTTTGGCAATTTGATAAAGGGTTTCAAAGGAAAAACTGAAGTTTTCAAAATTTTTATAAAAACTCACCGTGTTTTCCGGAGTGATTTCCTGAATGTTGTTAATTATTGAATTCAGCGTAAAATAAAAGAAAGGCTCTTTCTCCCCGGGAACATTCATGTTGAGACTTTTTACCACACGGGAAATATCCTGAAAATCACGAGTTTGGGAAAAGTGTTCAAAGGTTGTTATGTGGGAATTTTGCATTATTCCCACCGGAACCAGACAGGAAGAACAGAGTTCGCCCTCGGCAAGGACGATGCAGGCTCCGCATTTTCCGGAGCCGCATCGAACCTTTGTTGCCAAGAGTCCTAAATCTTCACGCAATACGTCACTGAGACGTCTCTCGCCGTGGGTGTTTAAGAGATGTTCTTTGTCGTTTACATAAAGCTTTATTCGCACTAAAATTTCCCTGCAGCAAAACGCAAAGCCTTAACCACAGGCAATTCTTCGCCGGTTAAGAAACGAATTAAGGCTCCACCACCTGTACAAATGTAGGAAATTTGCGATGTTTTGCCATATTTCGTTGTTGCGGTTATGCTGTCTCCTCCGCCGATAACCGTGTAAGCATCCGTATCCCCGATGGCATCCCAAACCGTTTTAGTACCCAATTCGGTTTCCGCTTTTTCGAAAATTCCCATTGGGCCGTTTGCAAACACGGTTTTTGCATTCAGGATTTTCTCCGAGTAGATTTTTGCGGTTTTTTCGCCAATATCAACCAGTGACACATCATCCGGTGTGGAGGAAATGTCGGTTTCGAAACGTTTTCCGTCTTTTACATAGGCACCATCCACAGGAAGAATTATTTTGTCGGCATATTCTTTCAAGATTGGAACGGATTTATCAACGAAGCCCCAGTAATTGGATTTTTTTATAAAATCACCGCTTCCGGATCCGATTTTTTCGCCCTTTGCTGCAAGAAGGATGTTCCCCACAAGACCTCCTGTGAGAACATAGTCGGCGGCACCTTTTTTCAAAACGGTTTCCATCATTAGGAATGCGTCGCTAACCTTTGCTCCGCCGAGAACAAAGACGCAGGGCTTTTTCGGCTCTTCCAGCAATTCGGAAATGACGCAATATTCTTTTTCAAAAAGACGCCCCATGGCTGATGGAAGAACTTGTTCGAATCCGCACAGTGATGGTTGATCTCTGTGGGCAGCGGCAAAGGCATCGCACACGAAAATGTCTGCCAAGGGAGCAAGTTTTCGAACCAACAGGGTTTTTGCCTGTTCCTCGTGGGATAGTTGCAGTTTCATCTCAAACAGCGTTTGTTCTTCACTTACGAAACGCACATTGTCTAACAGCAATACTTGGCCACTTTGGAGGGATTTTACCTTTTCGATGGCGGCAGGTCCGCAGACATCTTCGATAAAATCCACCGGCTGTCCCAAAAATTCCGACAAAACTTTGGCGTGGGGGGCTGTCGTCCAGAAATTCGAATATTCAATGTCACTTCCCTGATGTGCCAACAGAATTAACGCGGCACCTTTTTGGAGTAATTCCTTTATTGTGGGAACTGCCGCTTCAATGCGAACCGTGGATTTGAGAGTGCCTTTTTCTTTGTCCACCGGCTGATTAAAATCCACACGGCAAATTACTTTTTTTCCGGAAAAGTCAAAATCGTCGAGAGTTTTTATTCCAAACCTCATTGAAAATCTCCTTATAATACGGACGAAAATCAAAATCCCGCTAAAATTGAGAATGATGATTTCCGCCTGTAAAACTTATTTGAAAAGGCCTATTTTCAAGTATTTATTTGTGGTGGCTGTGCCTTCTTCCCGCGTTTTTTGCAATTCGCAAGCTGCTCGAATTCCGTCAATGGTTTCGGGAATTGTCACGCTTTCTTGCGGAATGTTTATTGCGTACATTATGTCATCGTCGGATTCCACAATGCTGTCGCTCCAAAGTCCGATTTCGTACATGTCGCCACGGGGATTTCCAAGGTCGCGTGCATATTTGAACAATGAGGCATTTCCTTTGAAGCCTTCGTCAATGCTCACAACGCGAATACGGGGATGGGCATTGAATGCTTCCAATGCGGCTTGGGCTGTAATCTTTTTCTTTCCTCGTGCCACAACTGTGATTATGTGTCCGTGGGTAACAGGTGTGTGAATGAGAATACCTGTGGCATTCACATGGGGCATTATGGTCATCAAATCCACGGCCTGGTGGCTGGGTGCTTTATCCATTTGGAGTGCATTCGTAAGTCCGCGATGATAGTCACCGGGATCGGCCACGCGGCGTACGATGGTAATTGCAACTTTTTCAATTCCAAAAATTCGGTCGAGACAGTCGACACTGCGGATTAATCCGGTTGTGTTGCAACTTGTGAGTTTTAAGAAACGTTTTCCGACTCCTTGTTCGTAATTTGCATATCCGTGAAAGAACACGTCTGCTACAGAGTTCTTTTCACCACCTTGGAAAATGGCTTTGATCCCGGCTTTGTCGTAAATTTCCTTGTTTTTTGCTCC
>JAFNZQ010000293.1 GCA_017382775.1 Spirochaetaceae bacterium | reverse complement strand
CAGTGACACCGGTGGTTTTAAAATAATTTTTCGTGACAAGGATGGACGCAACAAGGCCTTTATTTGGATGCGAGGTAGTCGCACGGAAAAGGTTTTTCGTGTTATGTGTGACGTTGAGGGAGATAAACCGGATATTCACGATGAACTTTTGCAAATTCATCGTGAAATGATAGAAGCGGCCTGTTCACTCCGGTGAATTTTCCAAAGCACTCTTATTTTGTAACAGTACGGAAACAGTTTTTAGGCCAATATTGTCCGCAACAATCTTAATAATTGCCATTATGGGAACGGCCAAAATCAATCCCGCAAAATCCCACAAAAATCCCCATATAGAAAGGGAAACTAAGATTGCAAACGGTGAAATCCCCAACTGATCGCCTTGCAATTTCGGTTCAACTAAATTACCCAATATCATATTCACCGAAAGCATCACAATGCCCACGTATATAATTTTGGATGCATCCCCCCAAAATTGCACCAAAGCAAAGGCTGTGGTAAGGACACCGGAAACTATTGAACCGAAATTAGGTATAAAATTCAAAACAAAGGCTATCACTCCCCACAAAAAGGCAAAATCCAATTTAACTATTGAAGTCAACAAAAAGACAAATAGACCTGTGAAAAAAGAAATAATAAATTTTATGGATAGATATTTTGTTACCTTCGATATGGCCTCGATAATCATATTTCGGATGGTGTCGCTGTCTTTCATATTAGCAGAGAAAATAAGTTGAATTTTTTTTCGGAATACGCCCATTTCACCGAAAAAGAAGAACATAAACAGTATTACCAAAACGAAATTTTTTACCAATGAAACCAATTCATTGGAGAATTTTACTATCGTATTTGCCACGAAGGTACGGACAGCTCCTTGTTCCCACAGATTGGTAAGTAAAGTTGCTTCGGCATTAAAAGGTAGCTTGAACCATTCGGCAATATTTTGATAAACCATGAGAAATCGATTTTCATATTTTACATATTGACTCTGTATGGATGAGATTGTAACAGTTAGAGCGCCCGCAACCAAAACCAATGCAACTATGAAAATGAGTATAACCAAAATATTGGCCAAAAATCGGGGAAAATGAAGCCGTTCATTTAAGAAAAGAATGGCAGGTTCAAACACAAAGGACAATAAAATTGCCACGACTACGGGAATAACAACGCCGGCAGTGATCTTTAATACGGCACACACCGCTATTGTGGATAATACTGTTAAAGAAAAAGTAATTGTGGTACCAAACCTCTTGTGCTCACTCATTAAAAATTACCTCTTTTTGATGATATCAAAACCGCAGAATGGTCGCAAAACTTCCGGTACGGTAACAGAGCCATCGCTGTTTTGGTAGTTTTCCAAAATTGCCACCAATGCTCGTGAGATTGCAATGGCTGTTCCGTTCAACATATGGCAGAATTTGTTTTTTCCGTCATCGTCGCGGAAACGTACGTTTAATCGACGAGCCTGGAAATCGGTACAGTTGGAAGTGGATGTTACTTCACCCCACTCGCCGCCGTTTCGACCCGGCATCCATGCTTCCAAGTCCCACTTGCGATAGGCGGGAGCGCCCAAATCACCGGTGCAGGTGTCTACAACGCGGAAAGGGATTTTAAGACCTTCAAAAATTTCTTCTTCGATGAGACGTAATTTTTCGTGGATGGCGTCGGAATCTTCCGGCAAGCAATATACGAACATTTCCAATTTTGTGAACTGATGAACGCGATAAAGCCCTTTGCTGAATTGTCCTGCGGCTCCCGCTTCACGTCGGAAGCAGTGGGAAAGTCCGGCATACATTAGGGGCAGATTTTTTTTGTCCAAAATTTCATTGCTGTGATATCCGCCGAGGGTAATTTCCGCAGTGGCCACGAGACAGGATTCTTCACCTTCCAAGGTGTAAACGTTGGATTCGGCACCACGGGGATTAAAACCGATTCCTTGGAGAATCTGTTCCCGAGCCACGTCGGGAGTGATAAATGGCGTGAAACCGTGTTTTCGTAAAATATTAAGGCCGTAGAGAACCAGGGCCTGCTCCAAAAACACTGCTTCGTTTTTGAGATAATAGAATTTATTCCCACTGACCTTTGTGGCAGCATCAAAGTCAATTAAATCCAAGTCAAGCCCGATTTGTACATGATCTTTTGGGGAAAAATCGAATTTTCGAATTTCACCCACCTGTTTGATTTCCAAATTGTCGGAATCCAACTTGCCCACAGGGGCTTCGGGATGGGCCATATTGGGAATTTTTTTGGCTTCTTCGGAAAGTTGTTCTTCCGTTGCGCTTAAGTCAGCTTCGATTACGGCAATTTTCTGTTTGAGATCCTTGCCTTCTTCAATAAGTTGTTCACGGAGGGAGGCATCGATTTTGCCTTTCATCTTTGCGGCATTCTCGTTCCGCAATTTTTGCATTGATTGCAAATCGGTGGTCAACTTCGTTCGTTTGTCATAAAGTTCAACGACTTTTTCCGCATCACAGGTCATGTTTCGATCTGCAATATTCTTCTTTACAGCATCAAGGTTTTCTTTTATAAATCGTAAATCCAACATGTATAAATTATACCAAAAGAATTTTTTTTTGTCAAGAGAAAACGGAGGATTGTAAACTTTAGATGTTTTGGAGATGGGGGGAGTCGAACCCCCGTCCTGAAATCAAAACCGATAACTTCTACAGGTTTATCGGTGCGAGGTAATTGTCGGGAATCGGTAGCAACACCGCAAGCGTCGACTCCGTATCCGATTTATTGTCCCCAAGAATACACCGGAAATATCCAAGGGCAAGGTGCGGTATCTGACAGGATTACCTTTTCGCCACACCGACAAAAAGGGTCCCGGCAAAAGCAATTAAGCTGCTAATGCATAACTGTCTTCGAATTCTTCGAATTCTTCTTCTTTTCGTTTGGCAGTTATAAGTTTCGCATGCATTATTAGGAGCGCCTGCAACTCCACCTGCAATTAAGGATTTATAATCCCAGTCGAAACCAAAGCATCCCCAACGGGTCTGAAGGGACTCGAACCCCCTACCTACTGCTTAGAAGGCAGTTGCTCTATCCAGATGAGCTACAAACCCTAACATCAACAGTATAGCATTTTTAGAAAACTTTGTCAAGCATTTTATAAAAAAAAGTTAAAAATCATTATAAAAATTTACACTAAAAACGTAAATCACGATTATCATTTTTAGTGTGAATATGAATACTACACTTTACATTTTATTTTTTACCGGTTGTGGTTTATTTTTGATATCACCCTATTTTTTTTGACTGCAACGTTGTTTTTTCGGGAAAAACCTTGACTTTTTTTTTGTTTTGGTGTATACTCGTTTAAATAAAATTTTTTAGAGGATTATTATGGGTATTGCAGATAAAATCGCAACTTTCATTTTCGGTTCCAAGCATGAACGAGACATAAAAGCAATGGCACCTATAGTCAAGGCCATTAATGATAAAGCCCAATGGGCGGCATCCCTTTCCGCAGAAGATTTTTTGGCTAAAACTGCGGAATTCAAGGAAATGATAAAAAAGGGCACTCCCCTCGATTCTTTGATTCCCGAGGCCTTTGCCATGGCAAGGGAGGCTGCGGATCGCGTTTTGCACGAAAGGCCCTATGATGTCCAGCTCATGGGTGCCCTTACCTTGAATGCCGGTAAAATCGTTGAAATGAAAACCGGTGAAGGTAAAACCCTTATGTGCGTTGCCGCCGCCTATTTGAACAGTTTAACCGGTGAAGGCGTTCATGTGGTTACGGTGAACGATTACCTTGCGGAACGTGACTCTTCTTGGATGCGACCGGTTTTTGAGTACCTGGGAGTTTCCGTGGGAACGATCCTTTCGGACATGGACAATGTGGCGAGAAAAATCGCCTATGACAAGGATATAACCTACGGTACAAATAACGAATTCGGCTTCGATTATTTGCGTGACAATATGCAGTTCACCCTTGCCAATAAGGTTCAACGGGGATTTTCATTCTGTATTGTGGACGAAATTGACTCCATCCTCATTGATGAGGCCCGAACGCCTCTCATTATTTCCGGTGCAGGTGAAGACGATACATTTAAGTATTACGAGGTGGACAAACTGGTGGGGCAACTGCGAGAGGTGGAAAAAAAGCCCGGTACCGATGATTATCCCGATGAGGCTCAGGGAGAAGAAGTCCACGGTGATTACAAAATTGACGAAAAGTCTAAAAAAATTTCTTTTTCCGATGAGGGTATGCTCCACATCGAAAAGATTTTGCAGACTAAAAATTTAATTTCCGGCAGTTTGTTCAACGAAGACAATTTCGAATACATTCACTATTTTACCCAGGCGGTTCGCGCCCATGTTCTTTATCAAATTGATGTGGATTACGTTGTTAAAGACAAACAGGTTCAAATCGTTGATGAATTTACCGGTCGTATTTTGGAAGGTCGACGCTACGGAGATGGTTTACATCAGGCCATCGAAGCGAAAGAGCATATCAAAATTGCCCAGCGTAACCGAACTTTGGCGACAATTACATTCCAAAACTTTTTCCGAATGTACAAAAAACTGTCGGGAATGACGGGAACGGCAAACACCGAAGCCGTTGAGTTCGAAAAAATCTACAAACTGGATGTTACGGTAATTCCCACCAACAAACCTGTTGCCCGTGTTGATGAAAACGACGAAGTTTATCTGAACGAAGCCGATAAGTGGAATGCCCTGTGCGATGAAATTAAGACCGCCCATTCCAAGGGACAGCCCGTTTTGGTTGGTACTATTTCAATTGAAAAATCGGAGCATTTGTCGGCCTTGTTGACTCGCAGGGGAATACGCCACGAAGTTTTGAACGCCAAAAACCATGCTCGTGAAGCCCTTATTATCGCGGAGGCCGGTGCGAAGGGGGCTGTAACCATTGCCACCAACATGGCAGGTCGCGGTACGGATATTAAACTGGGCGGTAATCCGGAATTTCGTGCCAGAAAACGGGCAGGAACAAATGCCACACCGGAACAGTTCGAAGCTGCTTTGAAAATCGAAAAGGAAAAGTGGCTTGCGGAATACGAAGAGGTGAAACAAGCCGGCGGACTTTACGTCATCGGTACAGAACGACACGAAAGCCGTCGTATTGACAACCAGCTTCGAGGACGTTCGGGACGTCAAGGAGATCCGGGACGAAGTAAGTTCTACATTTCTCTTGACGACGATTTGATGCGCCTTTTCGGTGGCGAGAGAATGAAGGGAATGATGAGCAAAATCGGTATGGAACCGGGAGAGCCGATTTTTCATCCATGGTTGAACAAGAGTATTGCTCGCGCCCAGTCAAAGGTGGAAGAACGGAACTTTGAAATTCGAAAACATTTGTTGGATTACGATACGGTTTTGAACGAGCAGCGTTCCTTTATTTATGAACAACGGGATGCCATTTCGGGAGACGAAAATCTTTTGGAGCGTATTATCTCCACTGCGGATGAAGCCATTGATAATCTCATCGAAGAAAATAAATCTTCCCTACACCGCCCCACTGAACGTGCCGTTAATTCCTTTGCCGAGAAGATTAAGCAACTTTTCGGTATTTCGCTCCAATTTGATCTTACTAAATTAAAGGATGAAAATGATGTAAAAACCATGGCCATGGAAGGCTTGAAATCGGATTTGCAACAGAAAGAAGAAGTTGCCGGAAAGCAAAATCTCAATATGTTTATTCGATATCAGTACATCCAGGATATTGACAAAAAATGGTTGGATCACCTTGAAACCTTGGAGGGTTTGCGCGAAGCTGTGTATCTTCGTTCTTACGGTTCAAAAAATCCCTTAACCGAATATAAAATCGATGGATTTAACATTTTCTACAACATGATTGACACCATCCGTATGGACATTGCAAGCAGAATTTTTAGGGTAAAAATTCAAAAAGCGGAAGACCGACAGGAAAAACATACTCCGCGACAAATGAATGCATCCCACAGGGAAATGCAGGGATTTGGCGATCAACAAGCTATGGCTTCCAGAAGTGCCATGGATAATGCCACGCGGCCGGAAAGCGCTACCGTAATTAGACAAGGCCCAAAAATCGGACGGAATGATCCCTGCCCCTGCGGTAGCGGTAAAAAATACAAAAATTGCCACGGTAGGTAATGTATGAAAAAAATTATTTTGTTTATTAAAGTCATTCAGTTCCTTTTTTGGTTTGCAATGCGTGAAGAAAAACGTAAATTGGCCGAAAAGTTGGAAAAATCCGGTGAACACGATAAGGCCATGGCCATTGTTCACGATATGGCTAAACAATGGGGACAATACGTTATAAGCCTTACCGGGAAAGATACCGTTGTCAATGTGCATAATTCCGAAAAGGTTCCCCGCAATCGTGCCGTGGTTTTCTATGCCAATCATCAAAGTTATTTTGACGTAATTGCAATGTTGGGATATTTTGACATGCCCGTTGCCTTTATTTCAAAAATTGAGATAAGGAAAATTCCTTTTATCGGAAAGTGGATGGAACTGCTGGGCTGTGTTTTTTTAGTTAGAAAGAATCCCAAGCAGTCCATTGCCGCCATGGCGAAAGCGGTGGAGAATGTGAAAAAGGGATATTCCATGGGGATTTTTCCGGAAGGTACTCGTAGCAAAACCTGTAAACTTGCAGAATTTAAGCCCGGAAGTTTCAAATTGGCTTTTAGGGCCGAAGCTCCCATAGTTCCGGTATCATTCAGTGGAACTCGCGCCTTGTTGGAAAAAGACGGAGTAAAATCCGGTACCGTGGATATTACTTTCCACGATCCCATTGAGACAAAAAATCTCTCCAAAGAGGAGCAGCAATTAATACCTGAAAAAGTCAGACAAATTGTTCTTTCCGCTCTCCCTGCGGAATGTCAAGACTAAGTCAGATACTATGAAAAATATAGCGGAAGATACTTGTTCTTGATTACGTCCAGCCAAAGATAGTTTTTCTTTATATGTTCTAAGGCATTTATGCGTATTTCATGCAAATCTTCCCGTGGATTGGGATAGCGTTCAAGGATACGATTTATTGCATTTTCCAAAGAATCTGTGTATAGGAAACCGGTTTCTTCATTGATTATTTTTTTCAATCCCCCTGTTGCGTGGGCAATGGGTACGGTTCCGTAAATT
>JAFNZQ010000292.1 GCA_017382775.1 Spirochaetaceae bacterium | reverse complement strand
GTGGGGAAGTCCCACGTACTCATCCATATTAAATGTTACCACGTTGGCAAAATCCACTTTTCCTTCATTATATAGCTCTGCCAACCGACGATATGTTCCCACGGGAGTGGAACCTGTGGGTAATCCGAGAACAAAGGGTCGCGATGAATCGGGGGAAAATTCGTTTATTCGCCGTGCTATATAATCTCCGGCCCAACGAGAACAACTTTCATAATCTTTTTTTATTACAACTCTCATAGCCCCTCCAATAGAATTATCCTATGGTTCAAAATTTTACCACAATTCAGAATAAACGTCAAGGGGTTTTGTAAAGTCGGCACATCTCTTTTGGGGGAAAAATCACCAATTTCAAGGAAAAATTAATTTTTTTGATTTATTTTATATTTTCTATTGACTATTTTTTTTCCCCATGGTAAAATTCTTCTCAAACAAAAAAGGAGAACTATAATGGAAGGTATCACTCAAATAGCGATAACCATGGTTTGTTATATGCTCGTGGTTATTGGCATTGGACTTTTTTTCGCAAAGCGGTCGCATTCAACAACGGAGGAATTTTTCCTCGGCGGACGCAGTTTGGGTCCATGGGTAACGGCTATGAGTGCGGAAGCTTCCGATATGTCCGGATGGCTTTTGATGGGACTTCCCGGTGTTGCTTATTGGTGCGGAATTGCCGATGCGTCTTGGACGGCAATAGGTTTGGCAGTCGGAACTTATATTAACTGGTTGTTTGTGGCAAAAAGGCTTCGAAGATATTCCGAAGTTTGCAATAACTCGATTACCATTCCGGAATTTTTCAGCAATCGTTTTCACGAAAAAAGCAAGGTCCTTTTAATGCTTTCCGCAATATTCATCGTGATTTTCTTTGTGGTTTATACGGCCAGCGGATTTGTGGCTTGCGGAAAACTTTTTTCCACACTTTTCGGGAAATCCTACCACAGTATGCTCATTCTGGGTGCGGTTTTTGTGCTTTTGTACACGCTGATTGGCGGATTTTTGGCGGAAAGCGCCTCGGACTTCATGCAGGCTTTGGTGATGATTATTGCCTTGGTGACGGTTTTTGCTTTGGGAATTTCCGCATCCGGCGGATTCGCGGAAGTTTTGGAACGAGCAAAGGAAATTCCCGGTTATTTATCTCTGAAAACAATGGCTAATCCCCAAACGGAAAGCGGCATTCAAGTGATTCAAAACGGAATTCCCCAATTCGGCGAACCGAAAAGTTACAACCTCTTGACGGTTTTATCCTGTTTGGCATGGGGAATCGGATATTTCGGAATGCCCCAGGTGCTTTTGCGATTTATGGCCATTCGGGATGCACAACAGTTGACACGTTCACGGCGAATTGCCACGGTTTGGGTGGTGATTTCACTTGCGGCGGCGGTTTTAATCGGTGTGATTGGACGCAACCTGTATCCCATTCACGAAAGATTGATTTCCGCCACGGGTGCGGAAAATGTTTTCATCGTAATGGCGACAGATCTCTTGCCCGGAATTTTGGCGGGACTTGTTTTGGCCGGAATACTTGCCGCCACAATCAGTTCCTCGGATTCATACATGTTGATTGCAGCCTCGGCCTGTTCGAAAAACATAATCGACGGAATTGCTCAACACAAAAACGGAAAATCCATTGATGATAAAACCTTAATGCACATTTCTCGAATAACCCTTTTGGTTATAAGCGTTTTTGCGGTCTTTATCGCTTGGAACGAAAACAGCGTCATTTTCACAATAGTGTCTTTCGCATGGGCCGGTTTCGGTGCCACTTTTGGGCCGTTGATGCTGTTTTCCCTGTTTTGGAGACGGATTAACCGGAGCGGAGCCATTGCGGGAATGGTTTCCGGTGCGGCAACGGTTTTCGTATGGAAACTTTTGCTGAAACCCTTGGGAGGACTTTTCGGAATTTACGAGTTGCTTCCCGCAGCCATAGTTTCATCCATTGTGATTATTGTGGTTTCTCTGATTACAGCACCGCCCAACGAAGAAATTTGCAAAGAATTTGATTCCATTTAATTATGCTGAACGTTGATCAAATTTGGCAAACACAGTTGCAGAATCGCTTTAGCTCCGGCGAATCGCTGGAAAGTTTTTTCAAGATTACTGTGGAAGAAAAAAACTTGTGCAGTAATTTTGAAAGTTTGCAAATTCCCCGGTGTTTAATAACGCCGTTTTTCGCAATGCACATGAAGGCCTTGCGGGACACCGGAAGATTCTCCGATTTTGAAGCTTTACGAAAACAGGTAATTCCCTCGGTGAAAGAAACGGAATTTAGCGAAAATGAAACGGAAGATCCCCTGGGCGCCAGATTTCATCAAAAAATGCCGCGATTGATACATCAATATAACAATCGGGTTCTGATTTTGGCCACTGACCGCTGCATTTCCCACTGCCGACACTGTTTTAGACGAAATTTTGTGCAGAACAACAGCGGTTTTATCCATTCCAACAGCCTTTTTAACATATGTTCTTATTTGAAGAGCAATCCGCAGGTGGAAGAAGTCCTTGTTTCCGGCGGAGACATACTTTTGGAAAATGACGAAAAGCTGACTTGGCTTTTGGAACAAATTCGAGGAGCTCGTCCCGACATACTGATTCGTCTTTGTACAAGGGCACATGTGTTTTTACCTCAACGGTTTACCGGAAATATGCTGGCAATTCTGAAAAAGTTTCGGCCCCTTTGGGTAATTTCCCACATCAATCATCCGGCGGAACTTTCCACGGAAGCAAAAAAAGCCATTTTGGCAACCATTGACGGGGGAATTCCCATTCAAAGTCAAACGGTGCTTTTGAAAGGAGTGAACGACAAGGCGGAAATTTTGACGGATCTGTTCAACACTTTGGTAAAGTTGTCCGTAAAACCCGGTTATCTTTTTCAGGCGGATTTGGCTTTGGGGACGAAACACTTTCGTGTTCCCTTGAAGAAGGCCTTGTTTTTGTTTAAGGACTTGCAACAAATGCTTTCCGGACTTTCCCTGCCTCGTTTTGCGGTGGATTTACCTAATGGTGGCGGAAAATTCAATTTGGAACAGTTGATTCAAACAAAAAAGGTGAAGAAAACTTCGGATGAATTCATTTTTTACACCCGTGACGGTGACGAATACATCTATCCCGCTGACTGATTTTACCCAAATCACATTGACAAAATTTTCCTTTTAATATATAATTGCTCTCGTGGCTTCCACAAAGTATGAGGCAAAATGAACGCAAAAAACATCGAAGTTTTTGAAACAATGAAAATTTCTCGGGCAGTGGCAAAAATGGCAGTTCCATCGATTTTGGGAATGTTGGTAACCATCGCCTACAATATTGCTGACACAATGTTCGTCAGTTGGACAGGTGATCCCAACCAGGTTGCCGCCGTTTCCATTGCCACGCCGGTTTTTATGCTGTTAATGGCGGTGGGAAACGTTTTTGCAGTGGGTGGAGGAACCTTCATTTCACGGCTTTTGGGGAAAAAGCAATACGAAACGGTGAAAACCATTTCGGCAATTTGCATTTACGGCTCTGCCGCCTTCGGTGTATTGGCCGCCGTTTTGTACATCATTTTCAAAGAAAAACTTTTAATGGCCGTGGGAACCAGTAGCCAAACCTACGATTTTGCGAAACAGTACTTGGACTGGATATCCATGGGAGCCTTTTTCGTAACATTGCAGTTTGCCCTGGGAGGAATTATCCGCGCGGAAGGCTCCGCAAAATATGCCGTACGTGGGATGATGCTGGGAACTATTCTGAACATAATTTTGGATCCAATATTCATTTTAAAAATGGATTTAGGTTGTTCCGGAGCCGCAATCGCCACAATAATCGGGAATATCGCCAGTTGCATCTATTACTTTCACTATATTTTGACAAAACAAACCTTCTTGTGCGCAAACATAAAGGCCTTAAAACCCACAAAGGCCCTTGTTTTGGAAATTGTGACCGTGGGACTTCCCTCATCCATAACCAACACATTGATGAGCCTTTCCAACATACTGATGAATATCTGCTTGGTAACATACGGAGACAATGCCGTAGCCTCAATGGGAATTGCGATGAAGGCAATGACGTTGGTGATTTTAGTTCAAATAGGACTGGCAGGCGGACTTCAACCGTTAATTGCCTACAATTTTGCTGCCCACAATTTCAAACGAATGGATGGAATTTTGCGAACCGGAATTTTATGGAACGTGTGCATTGGTGTTTCGCTGACGATTCTATATATGATTTTTACGCCACAAATAGTGCGAATATTCATAAATGATGAGGAAATTTTAATCCAAGGAGCAAAATTTTTGCGACGATTGGTTTCCCCCGGACCGATAGTTGGAATAATGTTCGTCTTTCAGTTCGGGCTTCAAGCCATGGGAAAGGCTTTGGCAACGCTGTTTTTGGCGGTGAGTCGCCAGGGAATAATTTTTGTTCCCATTTTGTTAATTTCCAACCGTTTTTTCGGATTAAACGGAATCGTGTGGGCTCAACCTGTGGCCGATTTTGTCAGCACATTCACCGCAATAATTTTGTTCACCGTAAATGTGAAAAAATCAATGAAATCCATACAATCAAAAACACAGGAGGTCGTATGAAAAAGGCAATCGTTTTTTTGGCAGAAGGCTTTGAGGAAGTGGAGGCAATTTCACCCATTGACTATCTTCGGAGAGCCGAAGTGGATGTTACCCTTTGTGCCGTGGGAAAGGATGGTAAAATCACGGGAGCCCATGGAATTCCCATTTTATGCGATGTAACCCAAGGGGATTTAATCGGTTTTGATTTCGATGCAGTGATTCTTCCCGGAGGAATGCCCGGGGCGGCCAACCTTGCTCAATCCGAAGTGGTGAAAAAAGCCCTTTCCGCAGCCGCAAGCGGGGACAAAATAATTGCTGCGATTTGTGCCGCTCCCATCGTTGTTTTGATGAATGAAGGATTGTTGAAAGGTAAAAAATTCACATGCTATCCCGGAATGGAAACAATGGGAGAAAAATTTTGCGGTCCGAATTGGGCTGAAAAAAATTTCGGAGCCAATCACTGCAAAGACCGAGTGGTTTGCGACAAAAATTTGATAACAGCCTGTGGGCCCGGTGCCGCCGAAGAGTTCAGCCTAAAAATAGTTGAGACCATTTGCGGAAAAGAAAAAATGGCCGTCGTGGCTTCTGATGCAGTAATGCGCTAATTTGCGACTTTTTTCAAAAACAGATGGAGGGCACACATCATCATCCCGTGGATATACTCGCCCTCCCCCATTTTTTCGATTACGGATTTTTTTGACTCCAAAAATGTGGTTAGAAATTCGGTGTCGTCCAAGGACAGTTTTCTTGCATCATCGGGATTTTCGAATTCCGTTGCCGCGAAAAAGTGTTGGCGATTTTTCATTATGGCCGGATTGGGACTGTTGGTGCCAAGGTAAACCAGGTTTTTCGCCACAAGGCCGGTTTCTTCCAGTAATTCACGTTTTGCGGCCTCTTCCGGTGATTCGCCTTCATCGATAACTCCGCCGGGAAATTCCGTGCTGATCTGGTTGCATCCGTGCCGCCACTGACGCACCATCACAAAAAAATCACCGTCAGGACGACGGAGCAAAGGCACAATAATTACCCAATCGCGACAATCAAGAAGGAAAAAATTTGCTTGCGTATTTTCGGGGGAAAGGTACTTCACTTTTTCCACATCGAAAACGCAAGTCTTCAACAAGGTCTCGAAAGATTGAGGTTTCCAAAGGAGATTTACATCTTTATCAGTGTCCATCATTAAAATTGTACACCACAACTTTACCTTTGTCAAGTTTTTTTTCATTCATTTGCAATCAATCCATGATACGTTACCGATTTATGAAGGCAACTATTCGAATTTTTCGAATAGTTCGTTTCCGCACACAGGATGGCTAACCTTTCGAAAATACGAACAGATTTCGTCGGTGGCAAAACCGCAACGAAGGCCAAACACGAAAAGGCAACTATTCGAATTTTTCGAATAGTTCGTTTCCACACACAGGAAGGCGACCTTTCGAAAACACGAACAGGTTTCCTCGGTGGCAAAACCGCAACGAATGCCAAACACGAAAAAGGCAACTATTCGAATTTTTCGAATAGTTCGGTTTCACACACAGGAAGGCGACCTTCCGAAAACTCGAACGGATTTCCTCGGTGTCAAAACCGCAACGAAGGCCAAACACGAAAAGGCAACTATTCGAATTTTTCGAATAGTT
>JAFNZQ010000291.1 GCA_017382775.1 Spirochaetaceae bacterium | reverse complement strand
GTAGCCACCATCATGAATGGGTGAACCAAATAAAAGGAATTTAATCCAAAGGGCGACAATGAGGCAACATCAAGAATAAATCCGGAAAGGAAGGCCACTGTCATTCCGATTATGGGACCATCAAAAAAGGAAATAAATAAAATTAAAATCAACAACAAATCGGGCAAAATTGGAAGAAAATATAAATTCGTAAGTATTGTTGTTTGAATAACAATGATAATAAAAGCAAATAACAGTGCACGGAGAGTATACTTTATCATGTGCCCTCCTTTACTTCTTTGGAAATTACCACAACGTTTTCCAACTTGTTGAAATCAATAACCGGTGTAATTTCCAAGTCAATTGTGGTACTGTAATCGTTGACATTGATGCTTGAAACAGTTCCCACGGGAATTTCCCTGTCATAATTACCGTTTTCACCGGAAGTGACAATCAAGTCGCCGTATTGAATATCCTTTACGGAAATTTTTCGGACATAACTCATTATCATTCCCATGTTGAGAACACCGGAACCGGCGGAAAGACCCAATTCCCGGGTTTTTTGAACTCGGGTGGAAACATTGAACTGAAAATCATAAATAGGGATAATCATTGATGTAGTTTGCCCTACTTCAATAATTTTACCCACAAGACCGATGTTTCCGCCTTGGAAAGCAATAACAGGCATATCTTTGCGTATTCCGTGACGAACACCCTTGTCAATTGTAATAGCGGAATATAAATTATTCGCGTCTCGAGCAACAATTTGTGCCGGAATATTGACGCGATTAATTGTTTCCACAAAATCCAATTGCGTCTTTAGACGCATATTCTCTTTGCGAATTTCGGCATTGGTACGTTGCAAATTCTCGTAATCTGCAAGTTTTTCAATAAGAATGTCGTATTCTTTTTGCAAAGTAGATAAATTTTTTACAGCAGTAAATGTATTGGTGAAAAAATTTGTTGCTTTTCGTGTGTAAGTTTGCACACCGGAGACAATGGAGAAACCGATTTTTTTGAAATCAATTACAAATTCTCCGGTGGAAAACACCATCAATATACCGGAAATGAGCATATACACAATGAAGAGGATGAGATGGGGCTTTATTACAAAATTTACACGTTTTTTCATATTTTCAGCTATTTAGACTGTCGTAAATCTTCCTACCCACGTCACGGTTCTTGAAAACCTCAAAGGATTTTCCCGCGCCGATTGCAACACAATCAAGAGGATTCTCCGCCAATATGGCCGGAACACCGGTTTCCTGACGAACAAGTTGGTCAAGCCCTTTCAAGAGAGAACCACCACCGGTCATAACAATACCGCATTCGGTAATATCCGCAGCCAATTCATAGGGGGTGTCACTTAAAGTTTGTTTTATAACTTCGATAATGCGATTTACCGGATCTTTTAATGCTTCACAAACTTCCACGGAATCGATTTCGATTTTGTGAGGAAGCCCGTCTCGTGTACCGATACCCTTCACTTCCATCATTCCCAGACTTTTTTCCGGCATTGCATTACCGATACCGATTTTGATGGCTTCGGCTGTTTGGGTTCCGATGTTCAAATTATGGGTTACGTTTATATATTTAACAATGGCTTCATCAAATTCGTTACCACCGATGCGAATTGCATGGGTTACAACCATATCGCCCATGGAAATTACAGATACTTCCGTTGTTCCACCGCCGATGTCGCAAACCATGTGTCCGATGGGTTCGTTTATGGGAATATTTGCACCGATTGCGGCTGCCAGAGATTCGGTGATAATGTCAACACTGCGAGCACCGGCACGCATTGCAGCTTCTTCCACAGCACGCCTTTCCACTTCGGTAATGCAACTGGGAATGCCGATTCTCATCCTGGGCTTCAACAACCATGGATGCTTCAATATTTTTGAAATAAAGTATTTCATCATTTTCTCGGTTGCATCAATGTCGGAAATAACACCGTCTTTCAAAGGGCAAGATGCTTCGATATTCTGTGGCGTTTTGCCCAACATATCCTTTGCTTCCTCACCAACAGCCACAATTTGGCCATTCCCACGTTGAACAGCCAAAACGGAAGGTTGATTTATAACGATTCCCTTATTTCGGACGTAAATCAACGTATTACATGTTCCCAAGTCAATGCCAATGTCCATTGAAAAACTGTCAAAAACACCCATAAAATCTCCTTATAAGAATCACCCTCCGGACAGTTTTTGCTGTGCCGGAGCATGATTTACTTGAACCTTTAACGCTTTGCGCCATTCGGCACGAGCCTTTATCGGTTCCCCTTGCTTTTCATATAATT
>JAFNZQ010000290.1 GCA_017382775.1 Spirochaetaceae bacterium | reverse complement strand
TCAATTTGAAAATACCGATTGCAGCTGCAATTATACCACAAACAAGTCTAAATTTTTGATTAGAAAACAAACCTGTCGCGACATCACCTGCATCGGACTCTTTCTCGGAATACCAAAGAGTAAAACCGGAAACCAAAAGCGACAGAACCGAAAGACAATAAAATTGAACCATATATCCCCCTTATTTAACACCTTTCACAAAAGTTGAAAGGGAAAAAGTGTCTCCTCCCATTTCAACTTCCACCATTATAACATGTATTTCCGAATTTGTCCAGTGGGTTTGAATTTTTTTCTCACTTCCATCATAAATTTCAGAAAAATCCTCGGAATCAATGAGATTTTTGTCTCCATCAAAGGCAGAAAAATTTATGGAAAGTGCTTCTTCTCCGGGAAAATCTTCATTTTCTTTCAAAACACAAATTGCATAGGTGCTGTCCTCGTACTGGAATGCATCCAATTGTGCGGAAATACCATTTGCACTTACAAAGTTTGCATCTGTACCGGATAAACCAAAAATTATTATAAGTGCCACGAGGAAAAAAATGGATAGTAACATATATTTCCCGCCGCTGGAATTCACCAAAACGGAAAAAAAACCACCTTTCATAACCATGCTTCCGTCATATAACTTTTTGTTTTCGCTGTATCGTTCAAGACGCTTTTCTCTACTGTAATAGAAGACTAAATCTTCTTCATTCTCAATGTGGTTATCCATCATATTCCTCCGAAGATTTTATCCAGTCTCCACCAAACCACGTTGGCTTCAAATTCTCCCGCAAGAACAGCGGAAATGACACCGTCTTTTGAAAGAGAAAAAACATTGTAAGTCATTTTATCATTCGGTATGGCCAAATGATATTTCTCAATATGATTCTTATCCTTGGAATTGGCCACTTGTAGGGTAAAACCGTTGTCAATATCGGGAGAGATCAGAAAAAAATAGCCGTTTTCCGTAACTCCGAGAAAATCATAGGGTCGCAAAAATGTGTTGCTGCCGAAGCCGGTTTCTATTTTCTGTTCGTAGGGCGGAATGTTTATACCGGCTTTATATTTCCCCGTTTTGATATCCAATGGGAAAATTTGTGTTTCCAAATAAGCAACATCGGACTGAATATGGGTATTGGGTTCATTTAACTTTTCAAAAAAATCTATTTTCAGATAAATTACATCATTGTGATAGTCGGGAATAACATTGTCCAATTCCGGATAAATGGATTTATTATCCGAATGTGGATTGGGCAACAGCAGGCGATCAAGGATGATGTTGTATTTTAGGAAACCGCTTTCGGAAAACCAGTCAACTTGTAAGGTTTTTTGAGTAACGGAGACCACCACCAATTCACCATTGGCCACAGTAAAAATATCACGAATGTATGAAAAAGGCTTTCCGCCGGGACCGTTTTGACCTATGTAATTTATGAATTCACCGTTTGCGGAAAAATGCAGTACCACCTCATTTAACATTGCCATTGTGTCTTTATCCTGCTCGTGACGTACCGAAGGTAATTTATCCACAATGTAAATCGATTTTTTTTCATCCACGGCAATTTTCCCCAGTTGATTAAAGGGATAAATTGAAGCTTTCTTTGTTGAACGAACAGTGTCTTCGTTATCGGTAACAAAAGAGGGCTGTGTATTATAATCTTCGTTGTAAATAACCGAAAGTAAGTCACCAAATGATGTCAGCTGCATTATTTTGCGGGATTGGCCATCGGATAAAAAGAAAAATCCGTTTTGCATAGCCATGCTGATTCCGGGGCGTGAAGAGAATTCATCATTAAATAAAATTATCTCATCCTCAAATTTGCCGTAATTCAGAAGAAAGAGATCTTCGCGATTCAAAACCTCAAAAGATGAACTCTTATCGGTACAAGAAATAAGGAGGGATACGATTAAAATTACAAAACAAATATTTTTCATGTTAAATAAAATCCAACATTTTTTCAACAAACCGTGCACTTAAATCCCCCGCTGTGGCTTCATTAAATTTATATTCGGCAGTATCCTCCGCTGCCATATCTGAAATACAACGAATAATTACGAAAGGGCAGGCGTTTAGATGGGCAACTTGGGCGACGGCACCACCTTCCATTTCCACGCATACCCCATTGCTAAAATTGCGAATTTC
>JAFNZQ010000289.1 GCA_017382775.1 Spirochaetaceae bacterium | reverse complement strand
GAAAGATAGGGATTGAAAGGGAAAGAAAACCTTTTGAAAGGTTGTCTTTCCCTTTTGAACGCCCTCAAAAAGAGAGGACGAAGCTCAAATTAGCCTCGCTTGATTTCCATGTCTTTGGGAAGAACAAGGTTCAAGATGAAGGCAATTACGAACACACCGGCAACCATGTTGGCACCGAAGATGTCGCGGATGTAAAGTGCCTGGGGCAATACGGTGGGTGAGAATGTAACACCGATACCGAAGGAGCAAGAAAGGGCAACGATGAGTGTGTTGCGCTGTGACATTCCTGCTTTATGCAACATTCCGATACCGCCGGACATGATGGTTCCGAACATGATGATTGTACAACCACCGAGTACGGGTTCGGGAATGGTGGAGAATACACCTCCCAATGCGGGAATAAGACCGCAGAGTACCAAAATGGCGGCACCGGTTCCGATTGCGAAACGGTTTACAACCTTGGTCATTCCAACCAAACCTACGTTCTGGCTGAAAGAAGTAATGGGGGAGCATCCGAAAACACCGGCAATGGCACTTCCGAAACCGTCGGCAGCGAGAGAGCCGGAAACTTCTTTTTCGGTAATGTCGCGATCGAGACCGATTTGGCAAAGAGTTGTGGTATCGCCAATGGTTTCAACAGCGGACACGAGGAACACGATGGTAATCTGAATGATTGCATCCAAGTGGAAAGAAATTCCGCCGGGCAAAATTGAAGGCAATGCAACGATACCTGCTGTGCTAACACGTTCAGCGATAATGCCGAAGTTAACAAGTTTTGTAGGTCCGTCGAAGCCAACAACAGGAGCAACGTTGTCAATGATGATTGTAACGATGTAGCCAACGATGAGAGCAAAGAGAACGTTGAGCTGTTTTGAAATACCTTTTACGAGGCAGTTTACCAAGATACAGGTAAGAAGAGTAATTCCACCAATGAGCCAGCACTGCCAAGCGCCGAAATAGAGAAGCCAGTTTCCGCCACCGCCGAAGCTGTTGACACCCACTGCGAAAATGGAAATACCGATGGACATGACGACTGAACCGGAAACCACCGGGGGAATCAATTTCTTCCAGTATTTTGCGGAAAGACCTAAAAGACCTTCAATACAACCGCCTGCAATAACTGCACCGGCAAGACCGGCATAACCGTACTTGGTAACAATGTTTGTGCTTGCTGCCAAGAATGTGAAAGAAATACCCATAACAACGGGCAAACGAGAACCGACAACACCACCGAGAGAAACAATTTGGATAAGGGTTACAATTCCCGCACAGAACATACAAGCCTGTATCAAGCCGGGCAATGTAACATCACCTGCCGTCCCCGCAGCCTGCGCTGCACCAAAAAGCAATGTAATGGGTGCGATGTTCGGCACAAACATTGCTAAAATGTGCTGAACGCCAAAGGGAACTGCCTGATACAAAGGCACGCGTCCCTCTAGGGTGAAGATGTTTGAAACATCTGCGTTAGATTTTGACATGAAAATCCTCCTGTGAAACTTTATTTTTATTTTATCACACTTTTTTCGGCTTGTCAAGAAAAATTTTTTGTTTTTTTGCGTTTTTTTACGGATTCCCGGTTTTTTAAATTGTGTCATCGGGCATTTTCATGTTTTCCATGTCCACACGTTCGTTTAGGCGGGCTTCGGCGGCCTTTATTCCGCGAATGGCAGGATCGAAGTGGGGTTCATAACGCAAAACCTCTTTCCAGCACCTAATGGCATCGGTGAGGTTGTCTAATCCGTATTGCCGCAATCCTTCGGCATAAAGGGCATCCACCTTTGCCTGTCTTGCCCGTCTTCCGCCGTCGCCCAACAGTATTT
>JAFNZQ010000288.1 GCA_017382775.1 Spirochaetaceae bacterium | reverse complement strand
GAACGAATCCGATTATTGATAAACTAACACCGCAGTCATTATATGGAGATAAAGATGAAACGAAATTTGTGTTTTTTGGTATTTTTAGTTTTGGCAGGACTTGTCTTCTCCCAAACTTACACTGAAAACCTGGAAAATGGAGGATTTTTTTCCTGGGAAAACGAATTACCTTTGCGAATCGATCAGCAAGATATGCGCTACCTTATTCCACTGGTGGAAAATAAAACGGATGCAATAACCATTAAAAGCAACCTGAAAGAAACAAAGTCCTCTTCGGAATCCCCCACGATGCAAATAGTCATCGAAATCACCGGAAAAAACCGAGTGGAAACCCTGTACAATATGAAAACCCGCGAATTGCAACTTGAAAGTCAGATCTATATGCTCACCTCCATAAACGACTACCTCACAACTTTGATCAGCCGAATGCAAGGGGATCACGCAATGTCGCTCCTCACCAGTTACAGAACCTTTTTGTTACGATACAAAACCGTAACCGGCACTTTGGAAATAAACGCCGGTATCCAACGAGGTGGAGGCGGCCCCGTTAATTTTTACTATCCCTTAAAAATAAACATTTTGGGCAAAAACGCAGACATTTATCCCGACCTAATCGACGGCGGACAGAACAAAATCACCTTGGGAACGGTTTACAACAGCCAAACGAAAAAGCACTTTCACGCCTATTACGTTTGCTACTTTTTCAATGATTATACAGCACTGAAAGACGTTCCGCCACCCGACGAAAAATTTATGAAATTCTGATTTTATCGTAAAAAATCTCGACCCATTGAGGTTTCCCCATAGTCAAAAAACCGAAAATGTGTTAGACTCTATCGTGCAAGGAGAAAACATGGGCGAAAATGACATTGACGGATTTGACTATCCCGTGGAAGAAGTTGACGACTTCGACGATGAAGATGGCGACTTCGACGATGAGGATCTTCCGGAAGAAGAGGATGAAGCAGAATCCATTCCCGAACTCATTGCGGTCGAAGACGCCGAAGAGCCGGAAGAACTGCCGGAACCGGAAGAAATTCCCGAAGAAAGCATTCCCGCAATTTCCGCCGAAGATGCAACCACAATCGAAGAACAAACCGAAGAAACCATTTTCTACTTGGCCTATGGTCCCACCATGGACAGTGAACAAATGCTTTTTCTCTGCCCCGACGCTCAAAAAATAAAATCCCTGGAAATAAGAAATTACCAATTGGAATTTTGCCATCACGCCACCGTAATTCCCCGAAGAAACTCCGTTGTTCCCGCCGTTTTGTGGGAAATTCCCGCCGGTGACGAAAAAAAACTGGATCGCTACGAAGGCTATCCCCGATATTTCGAAAAAAAAACCTTTTCCGTTCCCCTGGAAGATGATATTTACCTGGATGCCCTGTTTTACACAATGAAACTTCCCATGACCTTCGCACCGCCCACAAAGCAATATTTACGAACAATAAAAAACGGCTACGTCCAAAATCAACTTAACGAAAAGCCACTCATTGACGCCCTAAATCGTGCCTTACAGGGAACGTAAAAACGAAAATTTTCTGTAAATAAAGGAAGATATTTCCCCTTTCCCACTTGACCGCAAACAGGTTTTGTGCTATAATATCCCCATGGAATTTTTACAGAGAACACATAAGTGTGGCGAACTTCGCGGAAGTGACGCAAATAAAGAAGTTGTCCTTAACGGTTGGATACACCGTGTACGTGAACACGGCGGTATTGTGTTTATTAACTTGCGAGATCGATACGGAATTACCCAAATTGCTGTGGATGATGCTTCTCCGGCAGAAGCACGGGAAATAGCAAAATCCCTTAAAATGGAATTTTGTATTTCCGTCATGGGAAAGGTTCGTCTCCGCCCCGACAACATGAAAAATCCCGATATGCCCACAGGAGAAATCGAACTTTCCGCTCAGCGAATCCAAATTCTCAACAAGTGCGAAACGCTTCCCTTTATGATTGACGAAGTGAACAAGGACGGATCTCCCGTTATTGCCAACGAAGATTTACGATTAAAATTCCGTTACTTGGACTTACGAACTGCTCGAATGCAGAAAAATATCGCAATGCGTGCCAAGGCTTCCCTTGCAGTGCGTAATTTCATGTATTCCGAAGGTTTTTACGAAATTGAAACACCTACGTTTATTAAATCCACTCCGGAAGGCGCTCGGGATTACTTGGTTCCCAGCCGCCTTTATCCCGGTAAATTTTACGCATTGCCCCAGTCACCACAGATTTACAAACAGCTTTTAATGGTTAGCGGTTTCGACAAATATTTCCAAATCGCTCGCTGCTATCGTGACGAAGATGCTCGTGGCGATCGTCAGCCGGAATTTACCCAAATCGATATTGAAATGAGTTATGTAAAACGTGACGACGTTTTGGCTCTCAATGAAAAACTCATGGCGACCGTTTTCAAGGACGTTATGAATGTAGACATTCCTCTGCCCATCCGACGCATTCCCTACGACGATGCCATCGCTCTCTACGGAACAGATAAGCCGGATTTGCGTTTCGACATGAAAATGCAAGACGGTTCTTTCATGGCAGATTTAAGCGACTTCACCCTTTTCAAAACCGCGGTTGCGGAAGGTGGAATCGTCAAAGCCTTGGTCGTACCCGGAATGGCGGAAAAATATTCTCGCAAAATGATTGAAGAACTGGAAGGTGCCGCAAAAATTTTCCGAGCCAAGGGACTGGCTTGGACAAAGGTTGCCGGCGAAGATTCTGCACCCACTTTGGAAGGTGGAATCGGAAAGTACTTCGAAAATTCCGCAGCAGAAATTTGCCAAAAATTGGGAGCCAAAAAAGGAGACCTTCTTCTTTTCACGGCCGACACGGCAAAAGTCGCCTGTGCCGCCTTGGGTGCTGTTCGCTCCAAATTGGGAAAAGACCTGGGACTTTGTGATCCCAACCGATTCGAATTTGCATGGATTGTGGACTTCCCCATGTTCGAATGGAACGAAACGGAAAACAAATGGGATCCTGCACACCACATGTTTACAATGCCCCAAGAGCAATATCACGACACATTGGAAAGCGATCCCGGTAGCGTGAAAGGCGACCTTTACGACATGGTTCTCAACGGATACGAATTGGCATCCGGCTCCATCCGAATCCCTTATCCGGAATTACAACAACGGATTTTCGACATTGTCGGTTACAAAAAAGAGGATGCGGAAATGAAGTTCGGCTTCATGACCGGTGCTTTCAAATACGGTGCGCCACCCCACGGTGGAATCGCCTTCGGTTTGGATCGCCTTGTGATGATAATGGCCGGAGAATCATCCATTCGGGACGTTTTACCTTTCCCGAAAAACACCTTTGCTTGTAGCCCCATGGACGAATCACCGGCAACTGTGGACGAAGCCCAACTTAAGGAATTACACATAAAAATTGTTGACTGATATGCTGTTTTTTACTATATTGATAAGACCAAGTAAAAATTAGGCATATTTGGAGGCAATATGAAAAAATTTATTTTTCTCCTTGCAATTTGTGTATTCAGTGGATTTTCCCTTTTCGCTGATGATGATTACGATGACGACATTTACATTGATTTACCTCACGAAAACGAAACAATTACCGACGGAAAATTGGAAATTTACATTTCCGATCCCACAGATTCTCCCAAGGAAATTGAAGCGCAGATAATCAAAGACGGAAAAAAGGGCGAACGGGACAAGACCGTTTGGAAAGGCAAAATCCTGCAAAAAGACGGTTACAAACTAACCCTTGACGTCTCCTCCTTCGATCCCGGCGAATACGAATTGAAATTACGTTATCGAGTAAATCGTCGAAGTTACGACGACGATGTGGAATTCTACATCGCAAAGCCGTAAAGTCTCCCCAAACAACAATTAAACCACCTCGTCTCGATGAATTTATTCAACGGACGGGTGTGGTGTTCCCTAAAAAGGAGAAAACACCATGGAAAGGAAAGGCCTTATCCTATTTACAATATTGGTATGCACAAGCTTTTTCGCAAATGCAGAAGCAATGAAACAACTTTTTCCTCACCGGAAAATTGAAATTGTCCACCGAGAAAAATGCGGAGAGCAATCCTTGTTCCCTCACCTGTATGAAGCCGATCACGAAACAGAATCACCCGAACTGACAGAACCAGAATCGCCCGAACCGGCGCAATCGTCCGAACCGACAGAACCGATGGAACTGGCAGAATCGAGCGAACAATCAGAATCGAGCGAGCCGGCAGAATCGCCCGAACCGGCGGAATCGTCCGAACCGACAGAACCGACGGAACTGGCAGAATCGAGCGAGCCGACTGATTCGCCCGAACCGACAGAACCGACGGAACTGGCGGAATCGCCCGAGCCGGCAGAATCGTCCGAGCCGGCGGAATCGGCGGAATTTGATGAAGCGGACTTTATCAACAATCAGATTGATCCCATCCACCGAGCGGATCCGGAGGAGAGAGAGTTGGCGACCAAGCCGATCGAATCCTTTTCCGAAGTGGAACCTGTTTATGAAATTTTCGAAACAAAAAGCAACTTCAACTTTATCCAACTGGATACGGTTACGGGGCAAATGTACATAATACATCTAATTGAATTCGGAATGAGGAAAGAGGAAAACCGCAAAGAATTCCTCCTAAACGAAAAAAATCTCGCAGCCGGCAAAAAGCCCATACCGGGTCGCTTCACGTTGTATCCCACATTCAATATGTGGACATTCATTCTCTTGGATCAAATCGACGGAGGAACGTGGCAAGTACAGTGGAGCGAAAAAGGCAGAGACAGATTCATAGAACCTATTTTTTTCCTAGCCGTACCCGATGCCACGTTGTAGCCCACCTTGACAAAGTGCCAATTTTGTGGTATCATTTAAAAAGAAAGAAATTAGGAGGAAAAATATGTTTTTTGGAGACTGGATATATGCCCCCGAAGCGGAACGAGCAATCGCCGCGGTTCGAGATCCGTCGAATTTTCACTGGTCAATTCTGACGCTGTTTGCATTGGTGCTGACAACCTACTGCAACGAAATAAAGAAAAAAAATTTCAAAGCCGTTGCCTGTGCCGCAATGCTATATTCAATACACTGGCTTTACGAAATTGCCAATGCCGTAATATGCCATTTTTCCGGATATGCATTGTGGACCGTTTCTCCGGAAAGTACAAGTTTCATCCTTTTAGTCGGAGTGAGTGCCGAACTCAGCCTAATGTTCAGCGTTGCGGGATTCACATGTAACCTGCTTCCGGAAGACAAGAACGCAAAAATTCTCGGAATGAACAGCCGATGGTTCATGGGAATTGCCTTTGCCGCATTCTGTTCCGTTTTCGAAATTTTCCTGGCATGGACGCCTGCATTCATTTGGGTTTATCCCTGGTGGGGTGCTCTTCCGGTTTTCATAACAACTTACATCCCGTTTTTTGTGGGTGCCTATTTGGTTTACGACCTGCCGCAAAAGAAGCAAATTAAGGCCGTGGGCTCATTGATGGTGATAAACATTTTACTTTTGGCAATACTCATTCCCTTGGGAATAATTTAAAAGGGAAAAGCCTTTTTCCTTTGGTTGAGTTTCCGCTCCGGAACTAATGGGGCTACATACAGGTGCCCTTTCCCTTCGGTCTCGTCTCTTGGGATGAGACCGATAAGCCCTTTCGAAGCATAAACTCGGGTGCAACCGAGGATTTCACCGCAAACTTGCACCATCTCCCCCTGAAAAACTTATCAAACCGTATACTAAAACATACAGTTGCTGTATAGTTTTATATACACAATCTCCTGCCGAAACAGGGAATTCCTTTCAAGAAAGTCCTTTTTCCCATGAATTTAACCTAAAAAGTGTTGAAAAACCAAGGAAAATCCGCCCACAACCCTTACACAGCCAAATCTTCACAAAAAACTTGCAAAACCGTATACAAAAATATACATACCTGTATAAAAAACCATACAGTTCCCTACAATTTTTGCGCAAGGCTGGGTAGCTTCCGCCAAATTCCCGAAAGAAAATAAATCAAAGAGGGAATGGCATATCCGTAGGCCGCCAAAGCGTAGCCAAGAACAAAGCCGAAAAATCCCATTTCAAAAACAATTCCGAAAAGCCGGCTCAAACCAATTCGAAGAACAACTCCGTCCAAAATGGCTAAAACCATTCCCAACTTGGCATTGCCGATTCCTTGGATGAAAGCACCGCTTCCCCGCATAATGGCCAAGGCCGGAAAAATACAAATAATTCCGTGGATGAAAACATGGGACATTCGGTGAACACGAGAATCGTCGGAAAAAAGTCGAAAAAGATACTCACCAAATCCCAAATAAAGAATCATGAAAACAACGGTAATGGAAACAGAGATTGCCCAGGCCCAATAAACAACCTGCTTGGCTCTCTGCCTGTTTTCCGCACCCATGTTCTGACTGATCATGGGAACGGCGGCATATTGAATCCCTTGGGAAATCTTGTTGATAATGTCGTCAATGCGAATACCAACCCCGAAAGTTGCGGACTCCACAACCCCAATGGAATTTATAAGGGAATTGACGAAAAGCATGGAAAGGTTAATACAACCGGATTGAATGGCCATGGGCGTACCGAGAGACGTAATCAAGGAAACATATTTGGGCTGAAAACGGAATCGATTCCTTTTGAAATCAAAGCCGAATTGCAACCGATGCCGAAAAAGATACCAAACAGAAAAAAGGAAAGATGCAGCCTGTCCCAAAATTGTGGCCCAAGCCGCGCCGACAACACCCCAACCCCACAAACCGGTGAACAACAAATCCAGAATAAGATTCACAGCGGAAGCAATGGCAATGAAAAGCAATGGCCGCTTTCCGTCTCCCATTCCACGCAAAACGGCGGAAACCATATTGTATCCGGCAGTGAAAGGCAAACCGGAAGCGCAAATCAAAAGATACTGTTTTGCCATTTCGTAGGATTCCCGAGGAATGTTCATAACCTGCAAAATCCACAAATGGAGAATGAGAATTGAAAAAGCAAGAAAAAAGGAAAGGGAAATAACGTAGCCGAAAAGGGAACCGATAACATTGCTCATTTCCTGCTTCTTCCCGGCACCCAAAGCCTGCCCAATGAGAACTTGACCGGCGTTGGAAAAACCCAAACAAACCATGGTGGCAAAGTTCACAATTTGACTGCTTTGAGACACGGCGGAAAGTCCAAAAGTTCCCACAAAGGCACCCACAATAATCATGTCAATGGTACTGTACAGAACCAGCAACATATTCGAAGCCATAAAAGGCAGAGAAAAACCTAAAAGCTGTTTCCCGATACTTCCTTGGGTAAAATCATTAGACAAGGTTTTATTATTCACAACCAACCCTTTTAATGCAGAATATCACAAGTGATAAAAAAAATCAACAGGTTTTT
>JAFNZQ010000287.1 GCA_017382775.1 Spirochaetaceae bacterium | reverse complement strand
GTAGTGCGTGACGTAGTGATACTTCTTCTCGGCGTCCGTTGCGTTCTTGTCGTCCGTCGCGCGCTGCCGCCAGATAATCACGCGGTACATTTTTGAAATAGGGAATAGGGGAGTAAATCGTGGATAGATTCGTGGGGTGGAAAATTTAAGGTAAAAATTTCTGTGGTGTATGGAAAATTTCCAGTGGTGTATGGAAAGAGTTGCTCTGTGTGTTCTGACAGGGGTGGTACTTTGTTAAAATGTAAACAATCCCCCGTCTGGAGTTAGTCATGACTAACAATTACAGTTCTGGGGAAAGTGCAACTCATGGACATATGTTTTTGTGGCAAGGGAACTCAAAGCGGTGAGGTCTGATACGGATCAGGAACATCTCTACGGGAAGCATCATCAGTTCCTCTCTGTCAAAGCCGCCCTCGGACATAATACGCGTATATTCTTCATCAGCGGGAGAAACAATCCCCGCCTCTCCCCTGAAGGTGAGGCTCACCTGGTTGCCCTGTGACTTCTCGGAGCTGTCAAATATAGCCGCACTGACACGCCCGTTGTCCACGATGCCGCGGAAATCACTGCCCCCCTCCGATACGATATAAAATGAATCCCCGCTGTACAGGTACGGCAGAGGGGTGCAGCGGATATAATGATCCCCTGCAGTTGCAAGCGCCAGATCCGCCCTGGACTCAATGAATTTGCTGATTGCCTGCTCCAGTGCCTCCTCTTCCATCGGGTTCACCGGAGCGCGCATGATCTTCTCGATTTCCTGTCCCGCGCGGGTGGCCTGCGACTGGGCTGTAATGAATACTCCGGACAGGCCCGCAAGTCCCGTCTCCTGCTCCAGGTCCATCACATATTTTGTAAATCCCTGGTCCGAAAATCCGAGACCGATGAGGACCACGCGTTTCCCGGAAATCATCTTTCCGTGTTCAAGCAGGTATTTCCTGGTCTTCTCCGCCGTCACAGGGCCATAAAAGTTAAATACAAAACAAAGCCCGCCGTAAGGCGAAAGATCCTCCGGCGCTTCTTCAAGCTCAGCGGTCTTCGTGTGTCCGATCATATAACTCAGCTGGCTGGAGATTCTCTGAGCCGAGCTCATCTTCCCGTCATATAGAACCAATGTCCTGATCATTGTTTTCATTTTCTCCCGCAAAAAATCCGGCCGCGTTCCATGCCGCCGTCTGCTGTCTATGATAACACATTTTCTTGGTTTTTTCAAGCCTACACCTCGCCTATTTTTATTTTTTCCTTGCGTTTTTGGCGGTTGTGTGGTAAAATAGTTATACAAGGATTTTTATTTAAAATTTGTGAGGTGTTCTATTAAAACGAAATTGTCTCCAAAATTTTGGGTAGCGTTAACCCTTTTCAGTTTGGTGGGGCAGGTGGCTTGGGTAGTGGAAAATATGTATCTGAACGTGTTCATTTACAAAATTTTCAACGCCACCGCCGAGCATATTTCTCTCATGGTTGCCGCCAGTGCTGTGATGGCAACTCTCACAACGGTTTTCATTGGAGCATTATCCGACAAAATCGGAAAGAGAAAACTGTTTATTTGCGGTGGCTACATCCTTTGGGGTGTCTCCATTTTCGCCTTTGCCCTAATAAAGTCCGATTTCGCAACCTCGGCTTTCGGCTCTCTCTTTTCATCGGCAATGGTTTCGGCCTCTGTGGGTGCCAACCTGGTTATCATCCTGGATTGTATAATGACCTTTTTCGGCTCTTCCGCCAACGATGCGGCCTTTAACGCCTGGCTTACGGACAATACCGATAATTCCAACCGCGGTTCCGCCGAGGGGCTGAACGCAATGATGCCCCTGGTGGCCGTTTTGGTGGTTTTTGGCGGTTTCATGGCCTTCAATTTGGACGATCCTTCTTCATGGACCGTTATTTTCACCATAATCGGCGTGGTTGTGTCCGTTATCGGAATTGTGGGAATCTTCATAATTGATGATACAAAAACGATTAAGCAAGACAGCCCCTATTTCGGAAATGTGATTTACGGCTTTTTGCCCAAAACTGTTGCAAAAAATCCGAAATTGTATTTCTTCCTTTTCGCCTTCGTCATTTTTAACACATCCATCCAAATTTTCATGCCTTATCTCATAATTTACTACGAAAAAACCCTTCAAATGGCAAATTATGTTTTCATAATGGCTCCGGCGATTATCCTTGCATCTGTCGTGACCTTTTTTTGGGGAAAGGTTTATGACAGCCGCGGTTTCCGTTTTTCCTCCAATTTTGCCCTTTTGTGGCTCATTGCAGGCTACATCCTACTCTATTTTTTCAAAACTTACGTTCCCGTTTTTGTCGGTTCTCTTCTTATGATGTGTGGCTACCTTTCCGGAATGGCTGTTTTTGGTGCGAAAATTCGCGATTTAACGCCTTCAGGAAAGGCGGGAATGTTCCAAGGGATTCGAATTTTCTCCCAAGTTCTCCTCCCCGGAGTGATAGGACCTTATATCGGAAAAACCGTTTTGAAAAGTGCCGAAATGATTGCCAACAACGATGGAACCTTTTCGTTCCTTCCGAATCAAAACATTTTTTTGGCCTCGTTGGTTGTAATCCTTTTGGCTTTTGCATGTATTTTCATAAAAAAGGATTGTGATAATGTCTGATTTCGTAAATGAAAAATGCCCGTGGCCGGATTATCCGCGACCACAATTTAAGCGTGACTCGTTTTTTAACCTTAACGGAAAATGGGACTTATCGGTTTTAACCTCGGAAGGACTTTCTCCGCTGGGTGAAATTCTCGTTCCCTATCCGCCGGAATCGGAGATTTCCGGAATAAAACGCAATCTGAATCCCGGCGAAAAATACGTTTATTCCCGAAAGTTCATTCTTCCCGAAGATTTTGCCAAAGACTTGGTTGTTCTTCATTTCGGTGCCGTGGATCAATTTGCCGAAATCCAAATAAATGATTTATCCGTGGGATCTCACCTGGGCGGATATTTGCCCTTTTCTTTCGACATAACCGATTTTCTGAAACAAGGGGAAAACACAATTACCGTAACCGTTACCGACGACTTGGACTTGGAACTTCCCTACGGAAAACAGCGACGCAACCGTGGCGGAATGTGGTACACTCCCGTAAGCGGAATTTGGCAAACCGTTTGGGTGGAAAGTCTTCCCCGGCAATATCTTTGCGGCCTTGAAGTCAAAACGGAAGGCAACCGAGTGCGTATAATCACTTCCGGCGGTCTCCCCGAAAAAACCCTTATTTTCAACGGATTGGAATACAATTACAGCGGCAATTCCTTTGAGTTTACCGTCCAAAATCCTCTCATGTGGACGCCCCAATCGCCCCATCTTTACGATTTTAAAATTGTTTCAGGTCTCGACTCTGTGGAATCCTATTTCGCCTTTCGGGACGTTTCCGTACAGAGCATAAATGGCAAATCCTACATTTCCGTAAACGGTAAACCCTGTTTTTTCCACGGACTTTTGGATCAAGGCTACTTTTCCGACGGAATTTATACTCCCGCATCTCCCGACGAATACAAACGGGACATTTTGTCCATGAAAGACTTGGGCTTCAACACTCTCCGTAAACACATAAAAATCGAGCCGGACCTTTTCTATTATTATTGCGACAAATACGGAATGTTCGTTTTCCAAGATATGGTGAACAGCGGAAAGTACAATTTTTTCATTGACACTGTTCTGCCCACTTTGGGACTTAAAAAGGGAATTACCCACAGGGCTTCTAAATTCCGTTCCGGCCATTTTGAGCAAACGGCCTTTGACACGGCAAAGCTTCTTCACAATCATCCTTCCGTTGTTTACTACACCATTTTCAACGAAGGTTGGGGACAATACGATGCCGACCGCATTTACGGCCAAATGAAAGCCTTGGATCCATCCCGTATTTGGGACGCCACATCCGGTTGGTTTACGGAAAAATTAAGCGACGTTACCAGCGAACATGTTTATTTCAAACCCATTCGCATTAAAGCCCGACCGGATAGACCTTTGGTGTTGTCGGAATTCGGAGGATATTCCTACAAAATCCCCGAACATTCCTTTAATTTACAAAAAACCTACGGCTACCGTTTTTTCACCCAAAAGGACGACTTTTGTGCCGCTTTGAAAAAACTATACTTGGATGAAATAATTTCTTCCATAAAAGGCGGTTTGTGTGCCGCAATTCTCACCCAAGTAAGTGATGTGGAAGATGAAACCAACGGGCTTTTAACCTATGACCGAAAGGTTTTGAAAGTGGATGCCGATTTAATGCGAGAAATTTCCGTCGCCCTCTACAAGGCCTTCGAAGAATCCCTTTAACCGATGATTTTCCGTTGGAGTAGACAAAGCCGTCGCTATTGACAAAAAAAAACCAATGTGGTAAAATTCCGTATGGGCAAATTTGTTATGGTTTTAGGTGCATCGCTACTGCAACGGCCGGCGATTCTTTCTGCCAAAGAACTGGGATACAACGTTTGCGTTGTGGGAATGGAAATGCATCCTTCTGTGGAATCTGTCGCGGATGAATTTCAAAAAATCGATTTGAAAGATTTGGACGCCCTCGCCCAATTCGCTTTAAGCCGCCGTGATTCTTTGGCGGCCGTTTTTACCGCAGGAACAGATTTTTCAACCTCCGTCGCGTACATTGCCGAAAAATGCGGCTTGCCATCCCATTCTTTCGAAGCAGCCCAAAACGCTTCCAATAAGGTAAAAATGCGTGAATGTTTCCGTCGTTGTGGCGTTTCCTCTCCGTCTTTCACCTATGTTAATTTGGAAAAACTGGCGGCATTAAAGTCGGAAATAAAAAAGGGTTCCCAACCTTTATCACTGAAAACCATTCTCTCCATGGATTGCTCTTTTCCAATGGTTGTAAAACCGGCGGACAATATGGGTTCCCGTGGATGCCAAAAGGTTCGAACCCTTGACGAACTCATTTCAGCTGCGGAAACGGCCATTTCATTTTCCCGCACATCCACCGCCATTTTGGAAGAATTTATGGACGGTCCGGAATTTTCCCTGGACGGTCTCATCTATAACGGAAAAATGATTGTAACCGGTTTTGCCGATCGGCACATATTTTTCCCGCCCTATTTCGTTGAGATGGGACACACAATGCCCACGGATTTTCCCGAAGAAATGCAGGCTTCCGTTGCCCGGGAATTCCAAAAGGCCGCGGAGGCTTTGGGGCTTTCCTGCGGTGCCGCAAAGGGCGACATAAAATTCAGTGGCGGAGTTCCCAAAATCGGCGAAGTTGCGGGACGACTTTCCGGCGGTTATATGTCCGGATGGACTTTCCCCTACGCCTCGTCTTTCAATCTTACCAAGGCTGCCATGGAAATTGCCTTGGGGCAGGAACCAACCCTTTTTAATGAAGAAAACCTTGCAAAACTAATTCCCGTTTCGCCAAATTTGTACATTTATCCTTGCGAAAAATACAGTGCGGAACGAGCCTTTATTTCAATTCCGTGCGTGGTGGACCACATTTATGGCTTCCCGACGGAGGAAGAAAGTCAGTCGGAAAGCCGATTGCAAAACTTTTTTCCCCGAATAAATGTGGGCGACAAGGTTTCTTTCCCCACAAATAACGTGGAAAAATGCGGAAATGTCATCACTTTGGCGGATAATCGGGAAGAAGCCATTTCCCGAGCAGAGGCAATTATCGGGAAAATTATTTTGGAACCTGCCTTTCCCAACGAGGACACGGAAAAATTTTTAGCCGAAAATAGTGAATTTCCCCCTTCCGCTTTTGCTTTTTCTGCCGATAATTTAGTAACCGTTTCGGACAAACTGTTCGTCCACACCGATGAAGATATTTTTTCCAACCTACCGGATTTTGTTAAATCCCACCAAGGAAGAGATTTCAGCGGAAGAACCGTCTCCGAAGCCCTTTCCCTTTTCCGGGATTTTTGCCGCATTCACGGAATACACGGGAAAATCCCCTTGGGAGAGTTTTGTCGCGGCTTTTGTCGTGGAAGCGTACAGGGAGCCGTCTATTTGGCAAAAAAATATAAGGTGAATTGATGACGAAAAAAGCAAGGTTGTTCCTTGGATTTGTTTTTATTGTAAATCTCATTTCCGTTAAGGCCTTTTCTCAGGACGGACTTTCCATTTCCATCGTGGATGCCGCCGAAAAGTTGAATGCCCAGTTGGTTTACGAGCCTTTGAGTAAAACCGTTATGCTCACAAAAAACAATCACAGCCTCCAATTTCGTGCCGAAGAAAAAATAATGCTCGTGGATTACAAAACCGTTGTGGAAATTGAACCGCCACAGCTTATTCGCGGCACCGTTTATGTTTCCTCATCCCTTGTTCGTACGGCAACGGACATTTTTACCGTTAAAAACCCTGTGGGACATTACAAAATTGGCGCCATCCTCATCGATCCGGGACACGGTGGCAAAGATGCCGGTGCCATCGGAAAGCACACAGTGAACAAAAAAAAGGTTGAATATTACGAAAAGGACATCAACCTGCGTACCAGCCAAATGCTTTACGACAAACTTAGGGCGGAATATCCCGATAAATTCATCAAAATGACTCGAACCAGCGATATCTATTTGAGTTTGGAACAAAGGGTGGAAATTGCCGACTCCATTCCCTTGGAAGATGAAGAAGCCATTTTGTACATTTCCATCCATGTTAATTCCGCCTTTGACAAAAAAGCCACCGGCTTCGAGGTTTGGTATTTGAGTCAAGGCTATCGTCGAAAATTGTTGGATGAAGATGATGTGGGCGACGAAGAACATTTGCTTCCCATTCTCAATTCCATGTTGGAAGAGGAATTTACCAACGAAAGCATTATGATTGCGAAATTTATTCTCGACGGAATGGACGCTCAAGTTTCGGGACAATCACCCAATCGCGGCATGAAGGAAGAAGAATGGTTCGTAGTCCGCAACGCCAATATGCCCAGCGTTTTGGTGGAATTGGGATTTATCAGCAACAAGGAAGAAGCCCAACTGTTAGGTGACGATAAGTATTTGGACAAATTGGCAACCGGAATTCACAACGGCTTGGTTTCCTTCATTACATTGTTTGAAAAATCCGTTGCCCCCGGAGGTATGGCAGAATGAAAAAAAAGACAGTTCCTTTCCTTATTGTACTGATAATTTTTCTGGCCGTTGTTGCCATCGAAATTGTTCGCTTTCTGCCTTTAAACGGCAAGCATCGCTACATTTGTTTTTTCAAAGATGCCATCAGTGGTCGAACCATTTACGAAACCCGCCTTTTGGAATCGGTTCAGGGAGTGGACAACATTCGCCTTTTTGCCGAAGAGCTGCTTTTAGGGCCATTTTCCCATAAAGCCAAACGGATTTTTCCCGGTGAGTGCCATGTGGAATTTTGTTTTTTGCGAGACGGAGTTCTGTATCTTTCTCTTTCTCCGGGGATTTTACCCCGATCTCCCAATTCCGGTGAGAATTTAAACGAAAGTTTGAAACTTTACGAAAAAAATCTGCGTCGAAATTTCCGCAATATTCGTCAGGTTAAATTTTTCTGCAACAACGAAGAAATCAAAAGATAGATTTCTCAACCGGACATCCGTTATTTCTCGAAATTTCCGAGGATTTTTCCCCCGGTTAACCGCAAAATCAAAAAAAAATGTGTTTTTTTGGCATTTTTCTCTTGACAAAAAAACTTTTTCGGTATAAAATAGTTGTATATTCGTAATAAGGAGATTTGAATGAAGAAAAATTTCATTCTTTCGGTTTTGGCTTGCCTTTTAGTAGGCTCGCTTGCATTTGCAGAAGAGGCGGTTATTATTGACTTTTCACAATTATCCGCTGATATTATTGATGACGGAAACGGTGTAATGGCACAGAATCGCCGCACCACTGTTTATTACGGACAGAACGCGGGCATGACATTTACTGAAGGACAGAAAGCTCTTATGCGCAGTTCTCTTACATTCAAGAACTGGACAGTTGTGCTCAATTCATCTGCCCGCAGAACTGAAAGCCTTGCTAATTCCCAGGTTATGCCTGCCAAGGTAAAAGATGGTGCTACTGTACCTTTTGCCGGAAAGGAAATTTTGGGTGTTCGTGTTTACTTCCCCAAGAGCAACAGCAATGCCAGTGCACGCATTGTTCCTCCCTTCAATATTCCTGTTTTCCAGACCAAAACACAAATCGGTGACGATGGTGTTGACAACGGCCCCAGCGACGAAGACAAAGCTTCCAGCACATATCGCTTTGAAGAAGGTTTCGGCGTTGTTATGAACGTAGGAACAATTAAATCCATCACAGTTACCACATTGGGAATGAACTTCCCCCACGGTCTCTATGTAATCCTCAGCAACGAAGACGGTGAAGAACGCCGCTATTTCATGGGTTACTTGAACTTTGACGGATGGAAAGAATTGACATGGAACAACGCCACATACATCACCGATGTACGTGCTCGCGAATTGCGCACATACCCGATTTATCCCCAGGCTCGTCCCCACGTTCGTTTCGTTGCTTTGGAAATCACCCGCAACGGTGCTGACATTGCCGAAGATTTCATCGGATATTTCAAAGACGTGAAAATTGTCTACGATAAGGCCGTGCTCGAATCCGAACGCGACATTGTTGACGAAGACATTTGGGGTATCGTTTCCGCTCGCGAAACTGAACGCCAGAACAGCGAAATGACCAAATTCGGTGATCGCCAGTTGCAGCTCTTCATCGAGCGCGAAAAAATGGCTACCGAGACCGGAACAACTTCCAGTCTTGTTCCTCCCGAAAGCGGAGCAGCCGAGTAATTTTGGTATCTTATGTCGGCGCGGATTTTCCCGTGCCGACAAATTTTTTTTCTGTGAAGTCTAAAAAATTCATTCCCAACAAATCTTCTCTCCGCAATAAGTATAATCTTTTTTATATGGATTTTTCGGGATTGGTTTTTGAAATGGAAGGCCGGTTGCGAAGTTTGCTTCATCTCCCGTCGGCTCCCACTTTTAAATCCAGGGTTAAAACCTTTTCCAGTTACTATTCCAAACTTTTACGTCTTGCAGACCAGGTGGATATCACCAGTGAATTTCCCCTTTTAACGGATTTGATTGCCATTCGGGTTATTTGTCCCTTTTTGGATGATGTTCCTCAAATTGAACAGCAGTTGAAGGCAAATTTTGCCATTCGTGAAGTGGAGTACAAGGGGATTAACCGCAGCTTTGACGAGTTCGGCTATGTTTCCACCCATGTTTTGCTGGAAGTTCCGGAAAGTATGCTCCTTGGGAAGACTCTGCCCGATGGTCTTTTGTGCGAAGTGCAAATTCGAACCATTTTGCAAGATGCCTGGGCCGAGGTTGAGCATGAGTTGATTTACAAATCGGAGTTCAATCCCTTTGATTTACCGTTGAAGCGGAAACTGGCCAGTATAAATGCCAGCCTTTCCCTGGCGGACACGATTTTCCAAGAAATTAGGATTTATCAGAAAAACCTCCACGCGGAAATGGATTGTCGGCGGACAATTTTCTACGACAAGGCCGATAAATTGCTTGTGTCCTCCACCGATGACATTTTTTCTTCCGATAGTGGGGATTCTGTCGGTTCTTCCCATGACCAAAATGCAGTGGATTTTTCCGGAACCATCGATGATTTGCTTCTGCGTGCCATCCACGCCCAAAATTCCAAGGATTTCAACACTGCCATTGCCATTTACACTCACATTATTGACGAGAAGCCACCGAACAACGTGGTTTTTGCCGTTATTTTGAATCATCGGGGCATGGCTTATTTTGCCCAAAGTGATTTCGAAAAGGCTAGGGACGATTTTTCCCGTGCCGGTGAGTTGGACGAAAAAAATTTGCGTAGTTGTTATTATTTGGGAATTGTCCTCAGTGTTTTAGGTGACGATGTCGGTGCCATCGAAAATTTTACTCGTACCCTTGCCTTGAATTCCTACCAGTCGCGGGTGTACTTTCGCCGCGCTTTATCCTACTTCCACATTGCGGATTATACTTCTGCCATGGCCGATGTTTCTTCCGCCATTGATTTGGGATTTAACAATGATGATGTTCAAAAATTAAAATCGGCAATCCTCGAAAAATTGGAGATTAAATAGGCAAATCTGCCGATAACTTACTGGAAGGAGTTTGCAGTGAAAATTAGTGATTTCCCTTTTAGGTTTGAAAAAAAATCTCCCGTAGGTTTGACAAAACATTTCGGTGAGGATCTTATGGTGGTGAATACCACTGTCAGAGGCCTTCTCCCGGTTATTTCTCCGGAAGAAAGGGCTCTTCGTAAAGATTTTCGCGATAAAGGTTATTTGATTTTTGATACACCCTGTAATCTTCCTGAGAAAACTTCTTTGTTTGAAGAAGAGCAGCCGGAACCCTGTCACATTATGTACAAGCAAAATCCCGATGGGTAACTGTCAGTTGCTGACGCGTTTTATTGTCACACCCAACGAGGAAAGCCGTCCTGCTAAATCTTCGTAGCCTCTTTCGATTTGATATATGTTTTTGATAACGCTTTCACCTTGAGCACAGGTGGCGGCAATTAACAGGGCCATTCCCGCACGCACGTCGGGAGAAACCAGTTCGCTTCCGTGTAATGTTGCAGGGCCTGTTACCACAGCACGGTGTGGGTCGCAAAGGGTTATTTTTGCACCCATTCCGATGAGTTTGTCCACGAAAAACATTCGGGATTCGAACATTTTTTCAAAAATCAAAACCGTTCCTTCCACTTGGGTGGCCACCACGGTCATTATACTGGTCAAATCCGGCGGAAAACCGGGCCATGGGGCATCGTCGATTTTGGGGATCATTCCACCCAGGTCGTTGTTCACGGTCAGTTGTTGTTTGGAACTCACGAAAAGGCTGTTTCCGTCGATTTCCCATTTGATTCCCAGTTTTCCGAAGCCGGTTTTCAGCGGTCGCATTTGGGAGGGGATAATTCCGTTGATTTTTATGGAACCGTGGGTGGCCGCGGCAAGGCCGATGTATGAACCGATTTCCATGTAATCCGGTCCGATGGAAAAATCGCATCCGGACAGGTGTTTTACACCGTCAATTATCAATGTGTTGGATCCGATTCCTTGGATTTTTCCGCCCATTTTAACCAGCATATTACACAAGTCTTGAACGTGGGGTTCTCCGGCGGCATTGGTCAAAATGGTTTGTCCTTCCGCTAAAACAGCACACATTATGGCGTTTTCAGTTGCGGTGACGGAGGCTTCGTCCAGGAAAATGTCGGCTCCCAAAAGTTTTTTTGCGGAAAAGGCAAAAACGCCGTTTGTACGAATGGATGCGCCCAGTTCTTCCAAAGCCAAAAAGTGGGTGTCCAGTCGTCGACGCCCGATAATGTCGCCACCGGGTGGGGGCAGAGTGACGGAACCGCATCGTGCCAAAAGAGGGCCTGCAAAAAGTATGGAAGCACGAATTTTTGCGGATAATTCCTTGGGAATTTCGGTTACGTTCACCCTTTTTGCGCAAAGTTTATATTCGTTTTTGGAAATTCGTTCCACTGTTCCGCCAAGGTGTTTGAAAATTTCAAGCATTACGAAAACGTCTTCTATGGCGGGAATGTTGCGTAAAATTACCGGTTCATCGGTGAGCAAAACGGCGGCTATGCAAGGAAGTGCCGCATTTTTGTTTCCTGTGGCTGTAATTTCGCCATTTATGGGTGTTCCGCCGATTATGTGAAACTGTTCCATGTAATTCTCCAAATCTGTTTTTTTTAAAATCGGATTTTTCCGATGAAAGTTAAGGGTGCATCACCCCTTTGTCTGCATTTCGGTCTATTTTTCAAAAAGGACCTTTGCCAAATCTGTTACATTTTGTATTTGTATTGCGTCCTTTTCTTTTTCCGCAGTGATTATTCGGGAAAAGCCCAAACTCAATGCGGTTTTAATCCGCTGTTTTAAGTGGGAAACGGGACGAACTTCTCCTGCTAGACTCAATTCCCCGGAAAGGGCCGTGTTTTGGGGACAGGGCAAATCCGTTCGGGCGGAATAAATTGCCGCAGCCAAGGCCAAATCGATGGCACTTTCTGTTAGACGCATTCCGCCGGCAACGTTTACGAAAATGTCCTGGTCGGAAAGGCGGATGCCCAGGCGTTTTTCCAAAATTGCGGCGATTCGCATTATTCGTGCCACTTCGATTTTTTCCCCGGTTATTCGTGGAATTGAGGTTTTTGTGGGAATGGTCAATGCTTGGATTTCCACCATGAAAACACGGCTTCCTTCGAAAACGGGAACTATGGCAATTCCCGGAGGAAGGCCGCTTTCCCTCTTTGTTATGAACATTGCCGATGGATCTTCAATGGGAGAAAGCCCCCTTTCGTCCATGGCGAAAATTCCCAATTCGTCCACGGAGCCGAAACGATTTTTTTGCGCCCGAAGAAGGCGCACGTCGTCGCTACTTCGTTCAAAGGAAATTACCGTGTCCACGATGTGTTCCAAGGATTTTGGGCCTGCAATGCTGCCTTCTTTGGTTATGTGGGCGGTGAGGAAGAGAACCGCCTCGTGTTCTTTAACCCATGTTACCAATTCGTAGGCACACATTTTCAGTTGGTTGATTGTTCCGGGGATGTTTCCGGCATCGGGGCTGAAAACGGTTTGGATTGAATCCACCACAACGAATTGGGGCTTTATTTTTTCCAAAGCCTTGTTTATGTCCGTTAGGGACATGGTTGTTAAAACGGAAATTTTGTCTTCGGGAAGATTGAGACGCTGGGCACGGGCACGGATTTGGGCTGCGGATTCTTCTCCGGACACATAAAGGACGGAAGCACGATTCTGTACTGCGGCTGCGGTTTGCAGCAACAATGTGGATTTACCGATTCCCGGCTCTCCGCCGATTAAAATTGCGGAACGTAACATTGCTCCACCGCCCAGAACACGATCAAATTCGCTTATTCCGGTTTGCAATCGGGTTCCTGCCATAACATCCACGGTGGACAAGGGCATTGCTTCGGAGCCTGCTTTCAACATGGCTTTGGGGAGAGAAGGGCTTTCTTCGACCTTGGTTTCTTCAAGGCTGTTCCACGAGCCGCATTCCGGACAGCGCCCCAGCCAGCGAGGTTCTACACGGCCGCATTGGTTGCATTTGAAAACAGAGCTTTCCTTTTTTTTTGCCATAGTTCCTTCCGTTACGTTTGGATATCAACAATGTATCAGAATATTTTGTTGTTGTCAATAATATGGCGAAAAAGTTTGGGAAGATGACAATTAAGTTTAAATTTCGAAAAGGAATTTCGGGCAGAAAAGGCTTTTTCGCAATCGCGCTAGGGGCATGGAGGGCGGCCACTTGTGGACGGTCTCCCGAAAGGGAGACCGAGGGAACCGAGCCCGGAATGTCCCGACCCCTTGCCTTGCAAGGGGGAGCGCCCAAAAGAAAAAAATGGAAAAAAATATTGACAAATGGCTGAAAATGTGATAGAATTATCCTGCTGTAATAGCTTTTGGAAGGATGTTGATGAGAAAAACCGTAATTTTTGTTTCTCTTTTTTTTTGTGTCGCAATGGTTGGTTTCGCTCAAAATGCGGACTTTAAATATTATACCGATTACGAAGAGGGTTTTAGCGGATATGCCTGTGCCTACTATGTTGTTAATGTGTCCACAGAAGCTCCCGATTTGAACGAGCGGGCGGACGAAATTATTACCAATCTTTTTTCTTCCATCAGCGACGGTTCTGTGGAGGGTGTTTCCCCTGTGACAAAGGTGACTCTGAACAACGAATGGCTTATAGATACAGCCTTGGGGGAATGGGACGGAGAAGCGGGGGATTTTTTCTTCGTCGTTTGCGCGGATTCACTTATGGCAACGAATTATATTGTTGCCTTTTCTCTTTGCAAGGGTGAGGGAGAATTTGCTGAAAAGGTCTTTTCGGCCACTCAAGAGGGTTTGGGCAAAATGATTCTCCATCTTGAAGAAAATTAGTAGGACGCCTCGGAAAATTCCGGGTAACCATAAAATTTGTAAATAATGGAAGGTGTTTTATGAAAAAAGTTTTTGTTTTAATTTTTGCCCTTGCGGCTTTTTGGGGATTCGCCCAAGATGCTTCTTCGGAAGAGAAAGAAAGGGGCATTCCCGGTTTTTTCTCTCTTGTGGCGGATTTTGCCTACTATCCCAAGGCGGCACCGGTGGCTGTCGGATCCCCCGACGATGGTTTGTCGCGGTTCGCTCCCTCCACTCACATTTATTCCGGCGTTGAAGCTCGTGTTACGGGAAAATATTCTTACGTTATTCCCACTCCCTTTGGGGATAATCCTTTGGTGAAGGGCAACAATGTTACCTTGACTCCGGCTTTGGAATTAACCCCTGTAAGTTTGGCACCCCAGTTTTTTGTTTCATTTACGCCCATTGCCTTTTTGCGTTTTACCGCTTCGGCTCAAGTGGGAACAGGCTGGGAATTTATCGGAATTCAGGGAATGGGAGAATTGGACAGCGTGGAAAACGGTTACGAGAGTTTAACTCCATTTAAACATTATTTTTATGAATTTAAGTGGTCCAACCTGTTTCAGTTCGATTTGGGCGCTGTAATTCCCGGGGATTGGACTCATGTTGTTATGATGGCCACCTATGACATTATGTACACAGGCCTCAGCGGAGTGGATAAGGGAACACCTTGGCTCTGGCAAGCCAGTGGCGAAAAGGTTACCGGCTGGAACTATTATTCCAACATTATTGTTGGCTACCAAATGCCTCTCGTCTTGCAAACTGTGGGTTGCCAATTTGAGCTTAGCGGATATTATGACAAATATTCCTTTGATTCCGTTTTTTCGGATTGGAATCCCACGTTCATGAAAGTTTGCATAAATCCGGTTTTTATTCTTCAATTTACTAAAAAAGATGCATTGACGATTCAGTTCCGTTTTGCCAGCCGACGTGGATTTAGCGAAAAGGCCGGAGACGCAAAAACCGCCTTTGCCTTGGACTACAACGGCCGCGAGTGGTTCTTTGACCGCATTGCTTTAAGTTACAATCACGTCTTTTAGGATTCGGTAACTGAAAAGTTTGAATTCCGCCTTCTCGGAACAGTGTTGGGAAAGGGCGAAGGTGCAACCTGCCACGAAACAGCCTGTTTGGCGTTTTGGGTGGATTTTGCATTAAATGGGGTTTTCTCACCTTTTTTTTCGTTGGTCTTTTTGCAATGTGTCGTCTGTGTGGTTGAACTGTCCCGGGGATGATGCGAGGAGGACTTGACGATTATGCTTGTTTTTCGTATCTTTGATGCGGGCATCACGGGGCGAATGAATGGAATTAAAATGAGCAAAAGTTCATTTTGATATATCTTTTTGAGGAGAAATGAAATGACAAAAAAGTTTTTGGCACTTATGACAGCTGCAACTTTGTTGCTTGCTTTGGTGTCTTGTGGCGGCAATAAAAAAGCCGACACGGAAGAGGTAGCGGAAAAGGTTCTTAAAGTGGGCCTTGTAACCGATGTTGGTGGAGTGGAAGATCAGTCTTTCAACCAGTCTGCATGGGAGGGATTGCAACGAGCTGCAAAGGATTTCGGAGTTGAAGTACAATATTTGTCTTCTTCAACGGATGCGGACTATGCTCCCAACCTTGAAACCTTTGTGGATGAAGGGTTTGATTTGATTATTTCTGTGGGCTTCTTGTTGGCCGATGCCACTCGAGCGGCAGCAGAGGCAAACCCCGATGTTAAGTTTGCGATTATTGACGATGCAACCTGTGCGGATTTAAATAATGTTGCGTGCTTGACTTTCAAAGTCGAGCAGGCGACTTACCTTGTGGGCTATGTTGCCGGAAAGATGACGAAGAAAAACAATGTGGGCTTTGTTCTTGGTATGGCCGGTGATGCAATGCATCCCTTTGGATACGGATATTTTGCCGGTGCTTTGGATGCCAATCCCGGTATTTCACTCCAAATGGCCAATGCCAACAACTTTGGTGATCCCGCCACCGGTTCGTCTCTTACCACAAACTTTGTTACCAATGGGGCTGACGTTGTTTTCCATGCTGCCGGCGCAACCGGTACAGGTGTTATTTCCGAATGCCAGGCAAAGGGTATTATGGCCATTGGTGTTGATTCCGACCAGAGCTATCTTGCTCCGGAAACGGTTATTACATCTGCCATGAAGCGTGTGGACAATGCTGTGTATTCAACGGTGGAAGCCGTTGTAAACGGTACTTATTCCGGCGGTTTGTCAAGCTTTGACATTCACAATGGTGGTGTTGACATTGCTCCCACCCAAACTTTGTTGAGTGAAGAAGTTATTGCGGCTGTGGAAGAAGTAAAGGGAAAACTTGTCAACGGCGACATTGTTGTTCCCGGTACCAAAAGCGAATTTGATGCCATCTACGGTGATGTTTATACATTAGACTGATTTTTCGGCCAAATGTAGTGAATTTCAAAATAGCCGTTATCTTTTAGCGATAACGGCTATTTCGGGTACGGTTATTTTGGAGGCGAGTATGAAAGCAATTTCCATGGAACGAGTTGAGAAAACACGAGAGGCCATTCTTGAGACGATTAAAAGTCAAACCTTGACTCACGAACAAAAGGTTGCCACCACTTCGGGCCTTGCAGATTCACTTTTGGAGGTTTTGGACCTTCCGGAAGGTCTGGACGAGCTTTTGAATGTTCCCATTGACCGCAAATGTATTTGCGACTTAAACGAAGGTCACGCCCCCATGCGTCCGCGATACATTATTCCCGATTATGCAAAATTTATGAAGGAAGGTTGCGAATTTTTGCAGCTTCCTCCTCCCAAAAATCTTTTTGAGGCACTAAACGGCCTTTTAATCTTTTACAAACACGTTCCCAGCGTTACGAATTTTCCGGTTTATGTGGGACAGCTGGATGAACTTTTGGAACCTTTTATTGACACCGTCCCTGAAGAACAGGCACAGGAATTGATAAAAATGTTTCTCATTCATATTGACAGAACGGTTTTGGATTCCTTTTCCCACGCCGACATTGGGCCAAAGGCAACAAAGGCCGGCTACATGATTTTGAAAGCAGAAAAGGAGCTGGAACAGGCAGTTCCCAATTTGACTCTTAAATACGAACAGGGCGTTACCGATGATGATTTTGCTCTTTCTGCGGTGGATTGTGCCCTTTCAAGTGCAAAGCCCAGTTTTGCAAATCACAAAATG
>JAFNZQ010000286.1 GCA_017382775.1 Spirochaetaceae bacterium | reverse complement strand
AAACCGACCATGATTGCGGCAATGCTGGCGGGAAGCCTAACGTCAATAAAAATTTTTGTGCTCACGTTGGTTTTTTCCCTGCCATTAGGTCTGCCCGTCGCCTTTGCCCGAATGTCGAAATATCCCTTTATCAGCGTTCCCGCAAACATTTTTATGTTGATAATGCGGGGAACGCCTCTTATATTACAACTAATTTTCATATATTTTGTTCCTTACTACATTTTTGGATTTTCTTTTCAGCGATTTACCGCTGTCATTATTGCTTTTTCAATAAACTATGCCGCATATTTTGCCGAAATTTATCGTGGAGGAATTCTGTCAATTCCCGTCGGTCAATGGGAAGCGGCAAATGTTTTGGGGTTTACGCGCGGACAAGCGTTTTTCAAAATTATTTTACCCCAAACCATTCGTCGAATCCTGCCTGCCACAGGAAATGAGGTAATTACTCTCGTAAAGGATACAGCCCTTGCCCAAGTTTTGGGAGTTTCGGAGCTTTTTCGAGTGGCACAAAACACCGCCAGTCGCGATTTTTCCACAATCCCAATTTTTGTGGCCGGCATCTTTTACTTTGTCATGAACTGGATTGTTTCGGCAATTTTTGCTTGGACAGAAAAGAAATTGGATTATTATTAAGGCAATGTCAATTCTTACGGTTGAAAACTTGAAAAAATCTTACGGAGTCCTCAATGTGCTTAAAGGCATCTCCTTTTCCTTGGAAGAAGGTGAGGTTTTGGGCATTATCGGTTCTTCCGGCTCCGGGAAATCAACCATGTTGCGTTGCATAAGCCGACTGGAAACAATTTCCGGCGGACGGATTGAAATCTGCGGAAAAACAATGGTGGAAACCATAAACGGTTCTGTCACCTATGCCCCAAAGGACGTTTTGCGACAAATCGGACTGGATATCGGAATGGTTTTCCAAAACTTCAACCTTTTTCCCCATTTCAACGTGGTAAAAAACATCACCGAGGCCCAAACCACCGTCCTGAAACGTGACCCCAAAGAGGCGCAAAAAATCGCCATGGAACTTTTGGAAGCCATGGAACTTGCCGACAAAGCCCTTTCCTATCCCTCGGAACTTTCCGGCGGTCAGCAACAACGTGTTTCCATAGCCCGGGCTATGGCCTTAAACCCGAAAATCATGCTTTTCGATGAGCCAACCAGCGCCCTGGATCCGGAATTAACCCAAGGCGTCCTGCAAGTGATAAAATCCCTTGCCGCAAAAAAAATGACAATGATAGTGGTAACCCATGAAATGTCCTTTGCTCGCGATATTTCCGACAGAATAATTTTCATGGACGACGGCCTTGTTGTGGAACAAGGAAAAGCCCGCGACGTAATAGATAATCCGCAGGAAAAGAGAACCCAAGCCTTCCTGCAAACTTTTAAGGACTAAAATGTGAAAAAAAAGACTCAGCAAGCGGAACGAGCCCATGTGGCACTGAAAGAGGCATTTCTCCAAATTTACAAGGACAACGAGATACAAAACATCTCCGTTTCCCACATTGCCCAACGCGCCGGCTATTCCCGAGGTACTTTTTACCGCCACTTTGATTCTCCCTACGACATTTTGGCAGAAATTGAAAACGACATTATCCGCCATCTCAACGCGTTGATTTTTTCCCTATTGAAGGAACACACACCCTCGAAGAACTTGGCCTTTCCCTCACAGCAGTTGGAACCCTTTTGGAATCAATTTATTAAATACATGCAGGAAAACGAAAAGTTGCTCTATGTAATGTTTTCCGCCCATTTACCCGAAACACTGGTTGAAAAAATAAAATCCATGGTTTCCGGATTTTTCTACTTCTTCATTCCGCCCCAACTAAAATCCCGTCCCGAAACGGATTTTTTGGTGGCCGGATTAACAGCCATGGAAGTGGAATTATTTTTACGCTATTTCAGCGATCCGCAAAAAATTTCCTTTGACAAATTGATAAAGCTGGTTTACAGTTTTGCCGAAATCAGTTCCATTTTAACAACGAAAATTTTCGGTGGAATTGGTGACTGGGGCGAACTTCCCTCCGGGGAAAACTAATTATTTATTCTTTTCTATTTTCTCGTTTAACTCAAGATTCAAGTTCAGAATTTTTTTGTCGTTGGGATTTAACGCCACTAATTGCCGCAAGTAATGTCGTGCGTTGAAAAAGTCGTTCTCCATGTAATAATATTCATAAAAGGCGAACAAACAGTCCGCATTCCGCGGATTTGCCACAAGTCCGGACCGCAAATCGGCCAATCTTGCATTTTCGGTTGTGGCGATTCGGCTACGTTGATATAAAAGCCCACTGCGACCACCGGCGGAAATGGACGGCAACAGTTCCTCGATAAGTTCCGCGGCATCACGGTTGCGACCGGCATTTATAAGGGATTCCACAAAAATTTCCTGCACAACCTCGTCGTCACCTTTTATCCGATAAAGCTCTTCCGCAAGGCGAATGGCCGTGGCATTTCTTCTCAAAGCAAAGGCCGCGCGAATCTGGGTAATTCGTATCTCCGAGGATTCGGAATGTGCCAAATATTTTTCCGCCAAATCGAAGGCCGTTTTCCATTCTCCCCGTTTTTGATAATAAATTATAAGCACTTCCGTCGCTTGGGGATTATCGGGATTTTTCGATAAGGCCATGGTGGCAAGCGCCTTTGCCTTTTCTTGGGGCGATTTTCCGCCATCTTTGATTTCTGACAAAGTGTTCGCATCCGTTTCCAAACAAACCTTTGCCGCAGCCAATTTTATATCCAAATTGTGGGGAAATTTACGAATGGCCTCATTGGAAACCTGAATCGCCTGAATATTGTTCCCGTTCCCTCTCGCAACCTGAATTTTTATGACGAAAAAATTTGGACTGCGAATGCCGTTTCGCTCATATTCGTTTACGGAAATGGCCGCGCCTCGCAAATCGCCTTGAGCCAGTTGCATCGCACCACGAAGAAGCAAAAAATCCGTTTTCATCGCCGGATTTGCCAATCCCACTTGGATTTCCCTTCTCGCAGCATCAAAGTCACGCCTGGTAATTGCGGCCTCCACGTATTTTATACGCATATAGTCCGAAATGGATGTGGAAAAATACCGTGAGCAAAACTCCATTGCAAACCGCGGATTTGTTTTCAGCAAATTGTCACTGTACGCCTTTGCCACACGGGAACAATAAATATCCGTCCGATGAACGGCTTCCAAATAAGATGAAGCATCATGATGAAACCCGGATTTATCCAGCAAAATTCCCAACAAATACTGTATCAACACCGATTGGGGGAAATTTTTTTGAGCCGCCAAAAGGTTGGCCTTCATGGATGAAAAAAAACTCTCCGTATCATCGGAAAAAAAAACCGCCAAGCAAGGCAAAACCTGCATAAAAAAATCGTCGTGGTTATTGTCGTGAACGTAAAGGCCCAATCGCACATTATCGAAAATCTGCTTGTAAATTGTGGCATTTTCCGGTGCATCGGGAAATTTTTGCCCAAACTTTTCCGAGTAAGCAATGCGTAAAACCGTTTCGCCAATGTAGAGAAGAACCCTTTCGTCGGGAAACTTATCGTTGACACCGGCTGCTTTCAAATCGGACACAACACGTCGCAAAGACGACGGAGACGCAATTTTTATGTCATCAATAATCGATGGATTTCTTGCGAAAAAAAGCCTTTCTTCATTCCGCGGAGGTAACTTCAATTTTGTTCCGCCTTCCGCAGCAAAAATTGAGGTTACCATCAAAAAAAATACAATCCACCGAAATTGCTTCATTGGTCATTCTGTGGAAAGGAATTCCTCTGGTTTAAAAAGAAGAGAATTATCAAATATGCGCCTGCCAACAATAAAACAACAGGCATGGAAATCAACATAAACCGTGAAAAGGACATTTTGATAACATCAAAGGAAAAAAGGCTGCAAAATCCTCCAAACAAAACCATGGCAACTGCGGGAACAACAAACTTTCGCTTCATTTTTTTTGCGGAAATATATCCCGCAGGCAAAAGTGATACACCGGAAAGACTTATGAAAATAGGCCAAAAATTCTTTATTCTGAATTCAAAAAATTGTGCATCCTGTAATTGCAAAACAAAGGAATAGAGAATGATTTCCATCCCGATAAATATAAAAAAGGCACGCATTTTTTTTGCAAAAAATCCCTTGAAAATCAGCAGAAAACCAAAAATGCCCAAAAGAAAGGCACGTAACAAAATAATGCTAAATTCAAATTCGCTAAACATCAAAGCAAGAAAAAACTCGCCCACCAAAATGCAGAAAAGTCCGATTGCGAGCAAAAAAAACTTTTGCGAAATAAAAGATCCTCTTTTTTTCATTGGGAAACACCCCCATGCCAATGTTTTTCGGAACGAAAGGATTTTATTGCAAAAAAATGCAAAGACCTCTTGAAAAAAAACCGATTTAGTGTTAAAATCGTTTTGTGAAACCTATGCCCCTTGTCATAATTGTAACACTTTTTTTGTTTTCTTGCAACAGTTTTTCCGAAACTTTTTT
>JAFNZQ010000029.1 GCA_017382775.1 Spirochaetaceae bacterium | reverse complement strand
GAAAGGCCACTGACAAATTCCAACATTCCAACATCATGGAGAATGGCCCCCTGAATGTAGCGTAAAACTTCGTCGGGAGTTACTTCCAATTTTTTTGCCACAATACAGGTAAGCAAAGCCGTATTTAAGGCTCGGCGAGGAATGTATAAGAAAGAATTACGTCCCCAAAGAATGAAACTGAACAGTTTTGTATGATGTTTGTTTACCAGAGCGAAAATTCGGGTTGCCACAGTGGCGACTTCCTGAACAAGCCCATTGTATGACTTAGCCTGTATCTTTTCGAAAATGGCTTCGATGATAGAACCAATGGCTGCATACTCGTCTTGGAGATTATCGGAAATGCCCAAATTAACGCCCATGGAGAAATTGTCGGGGGTTTCGGACACTTCTTCCACCAACTCTTCGACTAATTCCTCGATTTCCTCCAACTCTTCGATTTCTTCCGGACTGTCGATTTCAACGATTTCCTCTTCGTAGTCGTCGGGAATAATCTCGCCACCGGTGACAAGGGTTTCAATACCCCAAGCATCCATACAGTCAAAATGGTATTGCAAAAAAGGTTTCTTTGCAGCAAGAAACATATTGCGTTCGTCATCAAAAAAAACCGGCTGAGAAAATTTCATGCCGATATGGAAATCTTCTTTTTTCAATACCACGGGCAACCTTCCTAAACCCCCGCAAACGCGGTTTTTATTTATTAAATTAACAAACCGTTACTCGGCATTTTTGCCGGCTTTGGCTGTATCTGTTTTTCGTGTAATGAGCTCCTTAATACGAGCGGCCTTGCCAACCTTATCGCGAATGTAGTAAAGTTTGGCACGGCGGACTTTACCCCGACGAACAACATCCACATGGTCAACACGAGGTGAATGCAGGGGGAAAATTCGCTCCACACCAACACCGTAAGAAATTTTTCGCACGGTGAATGTGCGGGAAATTCCTTCATTCTGTATGGAAATTACCAAGCCTTCATACACCTGAATTCGTTCGGTTTTACCTTCAACAATCTTGAAATGAACCTTTACGGTATCTCCCACACGAAAATTCAAAGCATCTTCTTTGAGCTGTTGGGCCTCAATTGTTTTTATTAAATCCATCACTTCCGCCTTTTGCCTGTGCCACGAATACGGCTACAAGCAGTTATTTCATCTATAATTTTGCGAACTTCCTTTGGCAACGAACCGTTTGCCATGTCGCGCGCAATCAAATCCGGGCGAAAACGGAGAGTTTTTTCCACTCGCTTACGCAATCTCCATTCCGCAATTTTGGCGTGATGTCCGGAGAGCAACACTTCGGGGACGTTCACACCTTTAAAAACCTCGGGGCGTGTGTATTGAGGATATTCCAAAAGTCCGTGGGAAAAACTCTCTTCTTCCAAGGATTCTTTAGATATCACTCCGTCAATCAACCGGTAAACACTGTCGATTAACACCATCGCCGCCACATCTCCGGAGGAAAGAACATAGTCTCCCACGGAAATTTCGTCAGTTACATATTCGTCTATTATACGCTGATCGATGCCTTCGTAACGACCGCATATAAGGACCAAGTTTTGTTCCTGCGCCAGTTGGCAACACAGGTTTTGGGTCAAAGGAACGCCGGAGGGTGTTAAATACACCACTCGTTTTTTCTTTGCTGTCACGGAAGACAAGGCTGCGTCCAAAACCGTGGGCAACATAAGCATTCCCGCACCGCCACCGTAGGGGGCATCGTCGCAGGTTTTGTGAACATCATGGGCAAAATCCCGTATGTTCACAAGATTGAAGCGAATCAGGTTTTTTTCCACCGATTTCGCCATTATGGAACTTTCGAAATAGCTGCGTAACACTTCGGGGAAAAGGGTAAGAATGTCGAACTCCACCAATTTACTCCAAAATGCCGAAATTCAAAAGTTCTATGCGGGAGGCTTCAATTTCAACCTTGCCGCAAAAATGTTTATTAAAAGGTACAAAACAGGGTTTGACCTCACTGCCCGGTAAAAAGCGGGCACAAAAGTCCCCGTCGGGCATTACTTCAAGCAAAAAACCGCCGCCGCTGTCAATTACGTCCAAAACTCGGGCTGCAAGGAATTCCCCTTCGCCATCAATGTGGCAAAAAAGACCGCAACCTTTTAGGTCTTCAACGTAAAATTCACCCTCTTTTAACGGGCAGGCTTCTTCTCGTGATACCACCAACAAGGCTTGCCGAAACTCGGCCGCTTTTTCCACAGTGTCAATGCCTTCAAGGCGAAGCAACACACAATTTGCCGCAACCCGTATGCTAACCGGGGGGAAAACGTGTATTTTATCCCCCAGCTGCAAGGAAATTTTTTTCAACTTCAACAAATGTTCCGTTTCGCCGGAAAAGGTACGAACCTTTAATGTTCCGTCCAAACCGTGGGTGCCAATTACGAAACCTGTTGAAAAAAATTCTTCTCCCACCTTAATCCACTATTTCCAATGAATACCGCATTCCGTCATGGGTGTTTACGGCATTCAGAAGGGTGCGCATGGCTCGGGCAATTCGTCCCTGTTTGCCGATAACGCGTCCCACGTCACCGGCATCTACGGAAAGTTGCACCACCATGCCATTCTCGCCCTGTCGCTGTGAGACCTGTACCTTATCGGGGTTTGAGACCAAGGACTTGGCAAGAAATTCAATAAATTCGATTTCCATGGAATCAACCTTTCACATGAAAATTCTTTTTGTTAAAAATTTGGCGAACGGTGTCGGTGGGTTTTGCTCCCACGGAAAGCCAATACCGTGCTCTTTCCTCATTGAAAGCGATTTGTTTGTCTTCCGCTTCGATGGGATGATAAATGCCAATTTCTTCCAAGGTGCGGCCATCGCGAGGTGTTCGTTCATCGGCCACAACAATTCGGTAGTAAGGACGAGCCTTTGAACCAAATCTTTTTAAACGGATTTTTACCATTTTTTCTCCAAAATCAATATAAAGATACTGTTTTATTATATCCCATTAAAAAAATCCTGTCAAGCGTTTTTTTATAAAATAATGATTTTTTTTATTTTTTTGGACAAGGATTTTACACTGTTAAAATGACGAAAAAATAAAAAAAAGGAATTACTTTAACCAAAGAAATTCCTTTTTTCACCGAGATTAAAGATTTGTTTTTGAAAATTTAAAACCTTTTTTTACTCCCCATCTTTTTGGCGAGGCACTCGGACTTTTTTAGGTAAAAATCCGCTACGAAGACAGCGGGCACAAATTTTTACTCGTTGTACGGTTCCGCCGATTTCGGTGCGCATTGTTATAAGATTGGGAAGCCAAGTATGGCGTGTTCGGTTCTTTGCTTTACTGACGCGGTTTCCCTGTGAAGGACCTTTTCCGCAAACATCGCATCTTCTCATAAAAATTTCCTCGAAAATTGATTTGTTCTATTGTACAATTTTTTGTTTTTTCTGTCAAGGGGTTTTATGAAAAAAAAGTGTTTTTTTTCGATTTACAATGATTTTGTTTCGGAAGTTTGGAAAGATAGGGATTGAAAGGGAAAGAAAACCTTTTGAAAGGTTGTCTTTCCCTTTTGAACGCCCTCAAAAAGAGAG
>JAFNZQ010000285.1 GCA_017382775.1 Spirochaetaceae bacterium | reverse complement strand
GCCACATATCCTATCGGAAAAAAAAAGCGATGTCTTTAAAGAAAAAGAAAAATGCTTTGTTTATAGTATAATACAAAATGAAAAAAAAGTGAAGATTTTTTTATTTTTTACTTGATTTTTTTTTGGTTTTAGGGTAAAATGGTAGTATGAGTGATTATCTTGATTTGAACAATGAAGAGTTATTGAAAGATTTTTTTGCGGAAGCCTTTCAGCAAGTTGAACAACTTGAAAGTAATATTTTGGTTATCGAAAGCGATCCCACAAACAAAGAGGCAATAGACGAAATATTTCGTGCAGCTCACACTTTGAAAGGTGGTTCTGCCACCGTTGAAATGTTGGAGCTTTCCGGATTCACTCATGTTGTGGAAGATTTGCTGGATGAAATTCGTTCCGACAAAGTTTCCGTAACCGAAGATGTTGTAAATTTGTTGCTCACTGCCATAGATGTTATCAAGGCCATGTTGGATGCTCGATCCAATGGAAGTATATATGACGAAGATGTGGAGCCGTTGAAAAATCAACTGCTATCCATGATTCCCGGAAAGGGCGGTGCGACTCCCACTCCACCACCGGCTCCTGCGGCTCCGGCACCTCAACCTGTGGCCCCCGCGGCTTCCCAACCTGTTGCAGCGGATGCAGGTGTCATTTCTGACATTACAATGGAAGAATGTCTCAGCATGGAGCAACTTTGCCAGCCGGGAACACAACTTTGGCGTGTTATCGTTATGTTTGACGAATCTAATCCCATGAATTCCGTGGGAGGAATACAGGTTTTTGCTTCCTTAAAAGATTTGGGCGATGTGCTGAAAACATCTCCGGATTTCGATGAATTATACACCGACACATTTTTCCCTCAAGTAATTTATTATATGACATCCTCCGCCGATATGGATAGCGTGGAAGATGCGGCATTCATTGATGATGTTACCTTATCTGTGGATGCCAGGGTTGTTAGCAGCAAAACTTCCGTTTTCGGTGCTCCGGGAGCTGTCGCACCTGCGGCTCCCTCCCAACTTGTGGCGGAAACTCCTGTTGCACCCACCCCTGCTGCGGCGCCCGAATCACAGCCCGAGGCAACTTCTTCTCCGGCAGCTTCGGCTGCATCTGCGGCTTCCACCCCTGCTGCGGCTTCTTCCGCCAAGGGAAAAGCTGCCGCAACTCAAACGGGAAGTTTGTTGCGTGTTGATTCAAAACGAATTGATTACCTTTTGAATCTTGTTTCCGAAGCGGTTATTGTTAAAGCCGCTTTTAACCAGATTGCCATGCAAATATCTGATATCCAGTCTTCCATAGTGGCAGCTAATGTGGACATGAAAAACAAATTCAGTTTCATTATTGATGCCTTTCAAAAGTATGCGGAAAATTGTCAGAAAGATGCGGATATTCGAAATATTTTGGATCCCGAACTTTTGAACTTGCCCACAATCTTCGATGCTTCCGTGAATACCTTAAAGGTAACTTCGGCAAAGTTTAGATCCCAAACCCAGGTTTTAGGTCGTGTTGCGGGCGAGTTGCAAGAAGGCGTTATGAAGATTCGAATGGTTCCCATTAACCAAATTTTTTCTCGCTTTCCTCGTGTGGTTAGGGATTTGTCCCGGGATTTATCCAAAAAGGTTAAGTTGGTCATTGAGGGTGAAGAGACGGAATTGGATAAATCCGTCATTGACGACCTTTTGGATCCCATAATGCACTGTGTTCGAAATTCTTTGGATCACGGAATTGAACAGCCCAATGTTCGTGCCGCTGCCGGTAAAAACGAAGAAGGTGTTATCCGTTTGACCGCTAATAATGAAGGAAACATGATTGTTATCGAAATTTCCGACGACGGTGGCGGTATAAATGTACAAAAGGTAAAGGAACGAGCCATTGAGCGACAGGTAATTGCAGCCAATGCCGTTTTGTCCGACCATGAATGTTACCAGCTTTTGTTTGAACCGGGCTTTTCCACCGCGGAAAAAATCACCAGCGTTTCCGGTCGAGGCGTGGGCTTGGACGTGGTGAAAACCCAAATCGAAAAACTCAACGGAACGGTTACCGTTTCTTCCGAGCCGGGAAAAGGAACAACATTTACCATCAGACTTCCTCTTACCCTTGCTATTTTGCAAGGTCTTCTTGTTCGCGTGGGACAGGAAATTTATGCGATACCTATCGCTTCCGTTTTGGATAGTCATCGCATCAAACCGGAGGAAATTTCCACCTTGGACAATCACGAAGTTTTGACAATTCGCGATGAGGTAATCAGCCTTGTTCGTTTGGCGGAACTTTTTGAAATTCCCTGTGACGAAGATCCTTCCCACCATTTTATTGTTATTGTGGGTGCGGGAGATAAAAAACTGGGCGTTATGGTGGATGCCTTAATTGGCGAAGAGGATGTGGTTATAAAACCGCTAAACGATAATTTTGCAAATTCACAAGCCATTGCGGGTGCGTCTATTTTAGGAGATGGTTCGGTCACTCTTATTATTGACGTTGCCAAGCTAATAGACTTGGGGCTTAAACGGGAAAACCTGCTTTACGCCGAAGCAATGACAATGGCCATTAGGGGGAACTAACATGGAGGCAGCTATTCAAACCGAAGGAATGGAAAACGTCACATTTGATGAGGAACAACGAAAGCGTGTTGCCAGTGTAGATTTCCGCATGGTTACTTTCAATTTAGCCGGCAAAGAATACGGTATCGATATTATGCAGGTTAAAGAGATTGTAAAATCCGGGCGAGTCACATTTGTTCCCAATGTACCTCCATTCGTAATCGGAGTTTATAATCTTCGCGGTGAAATTATTCCCATAATTGATTTTCGTATTTTTTTCAACCTTGGCGAACGTTCTCGTGAGAAAAAAGAAGTTGAAAACATGATTATTCTCACCATTGACGACCAAATTCTCGGTGTTGTGGTGGACGAAATTGCCAAAGTTGTGGGTATTCAAAAGGCGTCGATTCAACCGCCTCACCCAATCTTTTCCGACATTAGTATAAAATATATTTCCGGAATTGTTGAACATGATGACCATTTGTACGTTCTTTTGGACGTTCTCCGTGTGTTCTGTGAAGAAGCTGTTACGGAAGATGCTTGGAATTCATCCATTAGCGCACAGATGAATCCCTTTTTGTCTACCCTTGGAAAAATCGGTTCAATGGGAAGCAAGAATTCCGGCAATGAAAAAGCCTCTGACGATGTTCCCGCTTCTAAACCGGTTGCGGAATCTGCGGTTGCGACAGAACCGGTTCAGCCGGTGGCATCCATGCCGTCTATGGAACCGCCTGCGGTACAAAATCAGCCGGAAATGCCCGAAGTTCCCGATGTGCAAATTCCCACCGTTGATTTGGAGAAAGAAGTGCAGACGGAAAAAGCCTCTGCACCGGCAGGTGGACCTGGTTTAGACGAAAATTTTGACTGTTCGGACTTTTCCGAGGCTTTGAAACAAAACCTTAATTTTTTCGCCTCGGAAATAAATATGTCGTGGCTTCGTCGGCAGGCTGCGGAATGGGTTGCTGAAGGAAAAACGATTTCTTCCCCCGAAACCGCCACTGAATTTTTGGAAAAATTTTATTCTCCCTGTACCGGAGAATTTTGGACAAAGGAATATGCCGACACGATTTTCGCCCTTTTGCCCGATGTGGATTCGAAGCAAATTTCTGTGTGGAATATTGGTTGCGGTTCAGGCCATGAAGCATTCTCTTTGGCCGCGGTTTTGAAACGGAGATATCCTAACACGCGAATACGAATATACGCTCAAGATTCCGACTTGTTAAAAATTTCTTCCGCCACGTCCCTTTCTCCCTCGGAGGATCCGAAATACAGCTGGATGTTGGACGGTGCTGTTTCCAATGTTGCCGGAAAGCCCTCTTTTTCGGAAGAAATTCGCGAGATGATTTTGTTTGAGTACCATGATTGTTTTAATAACACATCGTTACCCATGTTGGATGTGATTTTTTGCCGAGATTTGGTTTCGTTTTTGTCGCAAGAAAAACAGATGTACCTTTTTGAAGAATTCAAATCTAAAATTAAAGCGGGAGGGGCTTTGTTCCTGGGTGAAAATGAAGTTCTTGATGATGGTTCCTTTTGGGAAGACAAGATGGAAGGAGAAAATATTGCTTTCATACGAAGATAGAAGGAGAGAAGGATGAGAGTGGAGTATATCAATCCTTTTTTGGAGG
>JAFNZQ010000284.1 GCA_017382775.1 Spirochaetaceae bacterium | reverse complement strand
TACCCTTGCCTCCCTCATTCTTTTTCGGCAAAACCTAATTCCGACAGTGATTTCGGCTTTCAAAACCCCGGGATTTATTTTCCCAATTTTCTACCTATCGATTTTGTCCTCGGTGGTGGCCTTTTTTGCCTACAACTATGCCACATCCAAGGTGGCGGCAGTGCAAACTTCCGCCTTTGCCAATGTGACCACGATTATTTCAATTTTAGCGGGAATTTTAATCTTAAAGGAAGATTTTTCCCTTTTGCAACTGATTTTCTGCATTCCCGTAATTTTGGGAATCATCGGCGTAAACAGCGGGAAATAACAGATTTATTCATACAAATGAGACTTTGTGTCGAAACTTTAATGAACCATTTATTTTAGTTTAAACAGGGAGATGACCATGAATCTACCAACCACAGAAATTGAAAAATTACTTCCCCAGCGAAAGCCATTTGTTTTTATTGACGAACTTATTTCCGTCAGTGAGGAAAAAATAGTGGCCAAATCGGTATTTACAGAGGATGAAGCCTATTTTCCGGGACACTTTCCGGATTTTCCCATTGTTCCCGGAACGGTGCTTATTGAAGCTCTGATTCAAGCCGGCGAAGCGGGAGCAAACGCAAAGGCATCCTTCCCCGAAGAATCCCTGTTCTTTCTCGCCACCTTGGATCAAGTGAAGTTACGCCGCCAGGTTCGTCCTAACGACGTTGTGCATTTTGAAATTACGAACATCCACATCTCGTCCCGAATGATAAAACAAAAAGGTGCCGGCTATGTTGATCAAGACATAGTTGTGGAAGGCGAATGGATGTGCGTAGTTGGTGCCAACAATTAGGTTGCAGACTTCCATTTGTCAATAAACTCAATCATGTATTGCTGAACGTTGTTGAACCATTTTTGCTGCAACACCGTCGCTTCCAAACCAATGTAGCGATAATGCCAACATTCCCATCGGAAGCCGGTGATGTGCTCATAACCGTCGGGAAAGGACAGTGAAAAACCGAACTTCGGCGCATTGTCAAACAGCCACTTTCCCTGCTTGGTTTCGGCAAATTCATCGGTTATGGAACCAAAATCAATTGCCACCCCCAACTGATGCTGACTGGCCCCCGGGGGCGCAGACTCTCTGTCCGCCACAGCTTTTCCCAACTGTTTCACGTTACGAGCATAAAGTCCTGCCTGGTAGTCATAGGATCGATAGGTGGAACTTACCAAAATGGTAATTCCATCCTTTTTTGCGGCATCGGACATTTTAATCAATGCATCCAAAACCGATTTCCGTAGACTTAAATCGTTGCGATTTATGTTGAAGTGGGAATTTTTTGTCAAGGGGATTAAATCCTCGGGAACAAAGGTTTTGTCCAAAAGATGTTTTTTATCCACCAAAATCAATAAATTATCCTTGTCACTTTCCAAGGCCCTGTTCAAATCCTTCAAAAATTCATCCTTGGAAGCCAATATTTTTTCCGAAGTGGGAATATCCAATTCCTCCAAAATTGACTTCAAGGAAGAATTATCCCGGGCAGAAAGGCAACCGGAAAGTCCAACCATCAACATTCCAACAGCAAGAATCAATTTGGTCATTTAACGCTCACAACCTCGACTTCGAAAATCAATGTGGCAGAGGGCGGAATAACGCCGGGATAGCCGGCTTCACCGTAGGCAAAGGCCGGGGGCAAAACGATTGTGCGTTTTTCGTTAAGACGCATATCCTGCACCATTATGTCGAAACCGGGAATCATCTGTCCGGCACCGGTTTGGAATTCCAATGGACCGCGACCGGCGGATTTATCAAAAAGGCTTCCGTCTTCCAGTTTGCCCTCGTACTCCACGGCAACATTTTTGCCGGAACCGATTTTTTCGCCCTGACCGGAACTTCTCACCATGAAGAAAATTCCGTTGCTGTCTTTTTCGTAATCCTTGTATTTTTCGGCACGAGCCTTTTCTTTCTTGGCATTTTCTTCATCCCGAATTTTATAAATGGCGCTTACCAATTCGTCGAATTTTTCCTGGGTGGGTTGAAAGGCTTCAGCATCGCTACCGTTTCGAATTATTTCAACGGATTTGATAACGTCATCCTGCTGAATGGCGTTCACAACCTTTTGTCCGTCCACAACACGGCCGAAAACCGTATGTTTGCCGTCCAACCAAGGCGTTTCCACATGGGTGATAAAGAACTGGCTTCCGTTGGTATCCGCTCCTGCGTTTGCCATTGAAAGAACACCGGGTCCGTCATGTTTCAGCTCCGGAACAATTTCGTCGGGGAACCTGTATCCGGGGCCGCCCCGTCCCGTACCTTCGGGATCGCCACCTTGAATCATGAAATCGGCGATAACTCGGTGGAACTTCAAACCGTTGTAAAAGGGTTTTCCTCTTGCGGCAGTTAATTTTCCTTCCGCCAATCCCACAAAGTTCGTACAAGTGAGAGGAGTTTGTTTGTAAAACAACTCCAAGGAAATTTTGCCTCGGTTAGTGTCAATGACGGCAAAAAGTCCGTCCTTCTTCAATTCATCCATAGAATTCTCCGTTACATTTTCATTTGTTGTATTTACTTTTTCACCATCATTGCTTTCCTTTGCACAAGCAATGAAAGCCAAAAAAATTAAAACCGGTATAATATTTTTCTTCATTGTAATCCTACCTATGATATTTTACTGTGGAAACCACATGTCCGTCTCTGTAAACGTCGAACAAAATCTGTTTTTTGGCGTCATTCAACTCGGTGTATAAGGAGCCCAAGTCCGCCACAGGTTTGTCATTCACCGCAATGATAACGTCGTTTTTACGCAATCCCATGGTAACACCGGGCGTTTTCGGTTGAAGACTGTCCACCAAAATGCCTTTGACGCTTTCTTTGAGACTAAGGGCCTTTCGAACATCCTCGTTAATGGGATAGGCGATGAAACCGGGCCACAATTTAGAAGAATCGTTGACCTCCTCCTCGTTTCGTTCCGCCACGGTAATCTTCACTTCCACTTCTTTCTTGTTGCGAAGAACACGGAAGATGGCGGTTTCCTTTGCGTCCAAGTTGCCCACATCTCGCACCAACTGGTCCACATCCTGTATGTTTTTACCGTTAAGGGCGATGACGTAATCTCCGGGCAAAAGTCCACCTTTGTCCGCAGGGGCACCGAGGAAAACCTGGGACACGAGGGCGCCGGGTTTGTCTTCCGCACCTAAATCCTTCAAGTAAGATTTATCATTCATTTCCACAAGGGAAACGCCCACCCAGCCGTAAACGGCCTTTCCGCCGGAAATAAACTGGTCGATGGACCGTTTTATGTTGTTAATGGGAATGGCAAACCCCAATCCCTGGGAACCGCCGGATTGGGAAGCAATCCATGTGTTAATACCGATAACTTCGCCGTAAATGTTCAACAGAGGACCGCCGGAATTTCCTTGATTGATTGCCGCATCCGTTTGAATAAAGTCGCTGATATTGCCAATTCCGCTGCCGGAACGTCCGGTGGCACTTACAATACCTTGAGTCACCGAAGAGAAATATCCCAAGGGAGTTCCCATGGCGAAACAAATGTCTCCCGTCATAACCGTGTCGGAATCACCCAGCACCGCCAAAGGGATTGTGTCGTCATCGGATTCGAAGGAAATTAAGGCCACGTCCTTTCGCTCGTCGGCACCCACGACAGAACCGGGGAAGCGTCGCTCATCGTTGAGTTTAACGGAAATTTCGTTGGCACCTTTGATAACGTGATTGTTTGTTATCACATAGTACTTTTTTCCATCCCGTCGAACAATAACGCCGGAGCCCATGGATTGAGACTTGTATTCACCGCCTCCGCCGTTTTCGGGAAAGCCGAAAAATTCAAAAAAGGGAATTTGCATGGGAGCCTGTCGCGTTTTC
>JAFNZQ010000283.1 GCA_017382775.1 Spirochaetaceae bacterium | reverse complement strand
TGAGCAATATTTGCCTTGTCCCGAAGGCGTTTCGGCCATTTTGGGCAGTTACGACTTGGAAAATTTCCACAATGTGAACATACAGTCAGAATTCAATCGTGAATACGTGAAAGTCATGGAAGAAACTTATGCTGACATTGTGTCCACCCAAGAGGGACGGGACAATTTGGGTAAATTCTTCTTGTTTAAAGATACGGTGTTGCAAAATTTACGTTTGAGCGAAAAGGGTGAGTTATGTGTCACCGAAAGGGCTCTTTCCGAAACAGCGGATTATGTGGATGAAAAATACGATAGCCATAAAAGTTTAGGTACGGGGTTTATGATAGCCGGAGCCGCTTTAAGTGCCGCTTCCGTGGCTGCCATCCTGGTGCCGCCCCTGTCAATTTCCTTGGCCGCTTCCGCCGGAGCCATGTTTACGGCAGGTGGCGTGGAGTTATTCAAAGCCAATGCATTAAAACCGGCTGTGAATTTCATAATCGCCAAGGAAAAGGGACAATCAAGCCAAATCGCGGACCTTAATGGTGCAAGCAAATATTCGGAATGGCTGGAAAAACGCACCGTTTACTTGGAAGAAAATCAATTATTGCAGCTTTATTACGGATACACCGACGAGGAATTATCCTATGAAAACTTTTTAATCTCCGTTGAGGAAATTCTCAAAAATTCCCAATTGATGGGAAACAGTGAAATCACCTCGGAATTGTTGCGGGAAACCTTTTCCCCGCAAGCCTTTACGGAAAGTGGGGCAGGACAAACCGGGGGAACGATTTACGCAATGAAGACTCTGTGTCAATTCCTTCAAGACAAGCAAGATGAAGCAACCGATGTCTTGGGAGAAAAAATCGCCCAAATGTCCGCACAATCCGGAGAAGCCGCAATGGTTTTTGACGAAATCCTTGCTTCGGCTCTTTCGGTGGACGAAATTGGGGAAAGGAACCTTAAAGTCGCCGCAAAGAATTTTTCCGACGAGGATGTAACCCAGGAGATTCGGGAAAACGCAAAACTTATGTTGGAAGAAATCAGTGGCGACCTTTATGGTGAAGAAAGCCTTTCACGACTGACTTCCGATTTAACCGCCATTGCCCAATCATCCTTTGGAACATGGAGCGAAAAGGAATTTTACGCATCCCTTTATGATTTACATTCCGCTGTGGCAGGAAAATACACCGCCGATGGCAGATCCTTGGAGGATTACGCCGGAACCGAAATCTCTGCCCACATTAACGCTTCCCTGCAACTTTTGAATTTAAGCCTTAATCGACAGCTGGCATCCCACAATGCCCGAATGGACTTAATGTTGGAAGAATTCTACGACGATTTCACCGCTGCGGAAACCGCCCTTAATCAGGTGATTGTGGCCGGCGAAGAGCAGTGGCTGCGTTGGGAAAACACCTTCAACGAGGAATATGCCCAATGGCGACGGGATTTTTCCCGCCGATACGAAGATGGCCAATCCCGTTGGGATGAAAAGATTGCCACCTTTGCGGAAGAACGACAAATTTGGACAGATGCCCAATACGCAAATGCCCTTAACGAAACCCTAATCGAAGTTTACAATCCGGAAGGAGAAATCGCCGCCTTACTCAACATGGATGAAACATTTGTTATGGCAAACACCCTCACCGGAGAGGAAATCGTAAAGGACATTTTAGACGGCGAGGACTTTTCCCAAATCCTTGCTTTGTGGGATAATTCCCTATCCGGACCCACCGCAACCTTTGTTGCCTCGGGAAAATCCACCTTGGGAAGAACAAAATTTTCTCCAAAAGCCGAAAGCGATTTATTGACTGAAAGAATTATGGCAGACAGTGCAAAATTCGCGGCTCTTCAAGCGGAAGAAACAATTCGCAATGTGGAAAAAGACATTTTGGATAGACTGGCTCTGTATAACGCAGAAATGTTGGCCGAAGAAAAGGAACTTGCCTATGACGGCGGCTACACAGTGGATAGCACTGGGATTCGTCGTCGAGTAGTTGTGGATGCCACCTTGGCCACCGGTGCCATCGAGGAAGTGCAAACCGTCCATCTTTACGAAAATTTCCAAGTGGATAAGTTCGTTTCCGACGAAATAATTCGCCATGGTCTTCTGAACACCGGCGATGTGGAGGCTATCCAAACAATGATTTCCGCAGCCTTAAATGAACTGGAAAACTTTTCCGAAGACATTTTCGGTGAAAACGGTGCCTTTGAACGCCATGTGGGCGAAGAGGGAGAAATCAACTATGGCGGAAATCCCAGGCGAGGTGACAAAAAGGCGGATTTCATAAAAGACAAGGGTTCCGGACAAAAGGGAAAATACTCCATCGATTTTGCCTGGAACGACCTAATGCATTCCTTGGGAGTGGCAGAAAGCGGAAAGGCCGTCCACGATGTTCGCATTTGGGATGACACCGGAAGTGCGATTAAAGCACCCACAATGCGTTCAGTTGTGGAAATGGCAACTTCTGTGGCATTGGGTGTAATCCCGGGTGCCGGTCAGGTCCTGGGAATGTTTTCTCCCGTGATTTCCGATCTTCTCTTTGTCACCCAAGATTTGGTGGGCGGATACAAAAGCATTGGAGAGGTTGCGGGGAATCTGGGAAAGAAACTCATAGCATCCGCTTTGTCCATGGGACTTGGTCAACTCACCGGTCCCGTGGCTGCATTGGAAGCATCCTTGGGTGGCGTGAAAGGCCATTTGGCATCAGCAGGAATTTCCTCCGCCGTAAGTGCGACACAACACGTTGCCACAAGTTTCGTGAATAACATGAATTTTGAAGCACTGGGAACGTCCCAATGGATGGATTGGGATGGATTGAATAACTCCTTGGGAACATTCAGCGGATGGGCAGGTGTTGCGGGAGGAGCAGTAATGGACTTTGTATCGCCTCTCACAGATTCTTTGAAGACCAATAAATTTCTGACAAGCGGAGTGAGCATCGCCGAAAAAGCCACCACGGAAGCAATCCGTTTCGGCAGCCATGTTTTGGATGCCAACGGTGATGCGGCCGTTGCCTGGGAAAACATGGGTGGAATCACTTTGAATTTGGCAAATTTGGGTGCAGCCTTGGATTTAATCGCCACCGTCGATGCAAACACGAATGCCACGGGACAGGTTAATTCCGGTTTACTGGCCAATGCGCAACAATTCATGGGAACCGGTCTTTTTGAGTTAAGCATTACGGCAAATGGGGTTACCGGAACCATCGGGTCAGGGGGAATCAACCTTGGTTACGACCTGTATAATGTGGGAAAACGGGCAATACAAGGCATTCAGTTGGAGGCATATGCCGCAGCCCAGGGTGCAGAAAAAGGCACTGCGGTGCGTAATGCATACTACTACGGCGATGCGACTCAAGAAGCCTTGTCCACCCGTCTTGCCACGGGAAAGGATTTGCTTTCATTTGTGGATGATGCATCCGCCATTGCGAAAACCACTTCCACCGATAACGGTCGTCTCATTGAAATGAACAGTTCCGGTGATGCCATGAAAGATGCCATTGTTTTGGGCCACGAAGCCTACCGCGACGGTTTGTTCATAGACCAAGAGGACAATTATCGTGAAACCATTCGAGCCGTTTCCGGTCATGCCGCCATGGCTGCAAAAATGGTGGATGACGGACAAAATATCCAAGCAAGTGGCCTGTTGGAGGCCGAGATGGAAGCCTATCGCACGGGCGACCTTTTGGCTCTGTCGGCAATCTCCGCTATGGAATACGATTCTTCTGCGGACTATTGGAAACTTTACAAACAGAGCAACGGCGTCTACGGTATTGAATACGACGGCTTCCACTCTCTGTATGATGAAGAGGGGAAATGCCTCATTGCCAATAAGATGGATACCTACATAAAAAAAGTGGTGGACAGACATTTCAGGGCTCCATCCTTGGAAGATTGCGGAAATCTCTACTATGCCTCCCTGGGAATGCTTTTAGGCGTATTCACCGATTACAGGGACGATCCCGAAGGCTTTTTCAGGGATTATGACGAATACAGAAACAATACAGGCCACAAGGATTTCGGTTCCATGTTGGAAATTTCCAAAAAGATTGTTGATAATTACAGAAGGGGAAATCCCATTAACGCCAACCCCTATCTCATGACCTTAAAAGGGATTGAGCAGGGGGGCGTTTGGAGTAATCTGCATGATCATAAGGCATATTGCAATATCTACGATGCAAAAGGGGTACGTGTGGGAACTGTGGGATTGGCCATGAACGGAAATACCAACTTCGTAATGATTGAAAATATGGTGACTCAGGGCGGACGCTTGAAAGCCGGTACCATAAAATACAGTCCAAAACACGGTTTAGAAATCATAGGAGCTTGTTCCACAATGCCGGATCCAACCAAAATGGCGACTAACGGTGCAATTGCAGACGGAACCTACGATTACATCTACTCGTTCCACAATATTGAGGGAGGAGACGAAACAACCAAAGGATTGAGGGTGGTAAACAGTCCCATTGAAAAGAATGGGAATATACCGAAGTTTGCGGAATATGCCGGACCTGTTTCCCCTGAAACATTAAAAAAGATGCAAAAGCTGGAACCTGCTATTAATAAGGATTTTCTGGGATGCGTATATAATTGGGGGAAAGACCGAAATTTTAGTGCATATAACTACGACCCCCAAGTTGTCGGAAAAACCGTATCCTGCACAACCGATAATATCAACATGCATGCATCAAATAATTTTCCCCGCGTTAAAGTAGAGAGATCCGGAAGGATTGGCGGAAGCGATGGATGCCTTCTTTTCACACCAAGTAACGAGAAAAGTATTTTTCGCGGCTTGGAGTATAATCCCAACAGAGCAAAGTCGGGAACAATTACCATCAATCGAAGCTTTTTCGGTGACGGTACCGGGGGCGTGAACAATTATTCCGTGGATATTGTATTCTGATTTACGAATTTTGCATCCGGGAAAGGCTATTCCGGCTTTTCCCGGAGTTTTTTGATGAAAAAATTAATAAAACCGCAAAAAAGAGCAAAAAAAACGGCTATTTTAAAAAATCCCCTTGCAAAAAAAAAAGAAATGTGTTATAATACATATGCAAATTTTTAGTCTGGAGATTTTATGTCTGCAATAAGTGTGGTTTTGTTGGTGGTGTTTGTCATCATCTGTGTTTTGCTTGTTCTTTTGGTTTTGGTTCAGCGTGAAGAGGGTGCCGGAATGGCCGGAATGATGGGCGGTGCCGGAAGTCAAGCCTTCGGTGCAAAGTCCGGAAATATTTTAACCCGTACCACCGGAATTTTGGTAGGATTGTTTTTCGTGTGTGCCTTTTCCTTGGCCCTTTTGAATAAAGCGCCTAACGTGGCCGACTTGGAATCCGTAATTGAAGCCCAACAGGAAGAAGAAACCTCCGGGGAATGGTGGAAAGAAGAACCCTCTTTGGACGGCGAAGAAGCCGATTACGAAGTCGCCGGACCTTCTGTGTCCAACGATGACGTATTCAACGCCGGCGGTACGGTAATCACCGATTCCGCCGAAAGCGAGACCTCGAAAGCCGTTGAAACGACCGAAAACGTAGAGTAGCCCATGACAGATAAAGATGTAATCCGCCATCTTATTTCCGTGGAAAATGAAGCCGATAAGGTGGTTGAAGAAGCTGAATTGGCAGCCGAAAAGAAAATAGCCCTTTGTCGCAACGATGTGGAATTACGTTTCCTCGAGGACTCTACGCAAAGTATCTTGAAGAGGGTGATGCCTTCCTTCCCAAGTACCGTGAACTTCTCCGCGCGACGACGGTTGATACGGTAGAAAACGTTGCCGCCATCGCGGGGATCGACCTT
>JAFNZQ010000282.1 GCA_017382775.1 Spirochaetaceae bacterium | reverse complement strand
TGGGTAACATAAATGAATGTAATTCCGATTTTGTCGTGAAGGGCATCAAGTTCTACAAGCAAATTTGATCGCAATTTAGCGTCTAACGCCGAAAGTGGCTCATCAAGCAAGAGGACTGAAGGTTCGTTTATGAGGGCACGGGCAATCGCAACTCTCTGGCGTTGACCACCGGATAGTTGATTTGGCTTTTTTGATGCATGAGCTTCTAACTGAATTAACTTTAATTGCTCGTGAACTTTCTCGGTCACAACACTGTTACTTTGCTTTCTCAGGCGCAGCGGGAATGCAATATTTTCGAAAACTGTAAGATGGGGGAACAGGGCATAACTTTGAAAAACAGTATTGGATGGACGTTTGTCAGGTGTTAAAGAAATTATAGAATTTTCGTTGAAACGTACATCACCACTATCCGGGGATTCAAAACCGGCTATTATTCGCAATAAGGTTGTTTTTCCACAACCGGATGGTCCTAATAAAGAGAAGAATTCACCTTCTTTTATGTCAATATTGATTTTTTCAAGCGCATGAAAATTGCCAAACGTTTTCGAAACGTTGTCAATGGTAACACTGGTTCCTTTCACTATGCACCCAATCTCCTTCAAATAAATACCTGGTTGATTATACTATATTTTTGATTTTTTGTCAATAAAGATTTGCGGTTTATGGCAAATAATTTGTTTTTTTTGTTCTTTATTGCAAAAATTCTAATTTTTAAAATTCGCTTTATGATAAGATGTGAACTATTCGAATTTTTCGAACAGTTCACATCCGGTGATGGCAATCCAATTTTTGTCGTCGAATATGGGGTTTTGTGGGGAAATCGAACTGTTCGAATTTTTCGAATAGTTCCCTCAAAAACCTTCAAATATTCTAAATAAACACTTGTATTTATGATAAAAAATTCCGATATTTAATACAGGTAAATTTCTATGAAAAAGATTCTTTTTTTTAACTTTTTTATTCTCATATCTTTTGCTGGTGCCTTTTCATCGCAGTTAAATTCCACTTCAGAAGAATTGTTGCAAAGGGCATCCCTTGAGTTTTCCAATCGTAACTATGGTTCAGCGGTGAAATTGGCCGAAAAAGCAAAGGAAAAGCGATCAACTGATGTAACAAAAAGCCTCTTCGTCCTTAATCAGTCCCTTCATTCAAAAGAGGTTCGCGATCAGGGCGATAACATATCAAATATAATTCATATTTTGCACGAGCGAGAAGATGAGGCCGCAATATCAATTTTGAATGGCGAAGTAGTAAAAATTCCCTTTGATTCCGTAAATAATTCCATTACAAAATTTTTGGCTCGGTTGGAGGAATATAAAAATTTCCCCGAAGCTGATTTTTTGATTGGTCAAGTTTATGTAATAAGCGGTGAGTATATTTTAGCTAAAAAGTATCTTCTTTCTGCGTTGAAAAATGCTGACTTGCTGGATATTCCTCAGCAACGGGTAGATATACTGTATTCAATTGCAACTCTTGCCAACCTTGAGGGCGACAAAGAACTATTTGAGAAGACTCTTCTTCTCATCGGTGCCGATGAACGATTATGGCAAACAAACGGAAAGCCAACCCCATTTGTGGAATCTATTATAAATTCTCTTAAAAAAGGAATTTCATTGGACAAATTTTTCAATTTATACAGACACAACTCCCCAAGTGCCATGAAAGCATATGGATTATTGGGGGATTTTTACATGAAAAATGGCGATAATGAGTTGGCCCTAACATATTCCGCCATAGGAACACTCAGTATTTTCTCTTACATATTGAGTGTGATTGTTGCCCGAAATGTGGACTACGAATACACCGGATTTTCAGATTTTTTGAAGCAACTGTCGGTCTATCCGGATATCATAGAATGGGCTCGAAACAATGAAATATGGAAAGGGTTTTACAACTTCGCCGAGGCCGGGGACCGGGAATTCCCCATCGAGCTGCCCGTGGAGGGCGAGCACTTCGTCTGCGATGCCCTGGCGGCAGTCGCCGTGGGTCTGG
>JAFNZQ010000281.1 GCA_017382775.1 Spirochaetaceae bacterium | reverse complement strand
CACCCTTGATTTTGCTATAAAAATTTCCGATCCCATTTTCTCCCTTACTGCCAGTATGATGTTTCCTTCGGATCAGTATTTTAAGGATGATTACTTGGATCGCAGCGAATTCATGGACTGGTTAAGTTACGCCACCAACTTGGGAAATTCCGGTTCTGTAACATCAGACAGTTCCGCCACGGTAATTACCAGTTTTAACTGGACGCTTTCCGGTTCATTCACACCGAAGATAACGGTGTTGAATCCCTTTATAAGCCGATTTTCCATATCGGGAATAGAATCTTCTGTGTCCTTTTACTCCAAAACGAATTCGGAATTGACAGGTACTCAAGCCAACATTGATCCCTTGCGGACGTTTTTTTATCCTCACCAAATCACACCCATGAAGTTTTCCGTGAACCTCAGTGGTAGTCTGTATTCTTCAAATTACGATTACAGCAAAAACAAGAAAAAAGCCGAAGAAGGGACCGAGGATGTGGGACCGAAATTCAACCCCTCAATGCCTCCAATGCTGGATAAGAGCCAAAAAAACATAAATGAATACGGTGAAGAACTTCTCGCCACCGATGTCGTCGCCGATGTTCCACCGGAAAATGCCACATCGCCTGCTTCGGAAGAAAAAGCGGAAAGTGAGGGCGAGGGCGGCACAGGAGAAAATAATTTACCCTTTTCCTCCTTGTTTATTTCACCCTCGGTTTCAGGTCCCGGTATAAAAAAGGTGGAAGGTTGGGTTTATGATTTAAGTTATTCTCTCACAGGAAATTTTTCTTCCACATTGCTGAACGAAACCGCAAACTGGAACACCGTTTCCGATATTAACTGGGGACAATTTGAGTCCAGTTACTACTATGTTACCGGTTCTTTGGGAATTTCCAACAACTTAAATTGGCTTAACGGATTCATCAGTGCCAAAAGCACATTCAGTCTATCCCCCAGTTACTATGCCCATCCCTATATATCAGACAGTAAAACCGAAGCGGAAGTGGAATCCATAGAATTAACCGACTATAAACAACGAAAACTCAATGTAACCAATTCCAACACCGTTACATTTTCCCCCTTCATATACACAAAACATTTTGCCGGAACCAATATTTCCTGGAATACCGGTATAAAAATTTTGGATACCCAATGGGCGGGAACGGTGGATAATCCCAAGTGGGATTATATCCTTCCCGAATGGAAGGCGGAATCCTTCAGCGACCATTCTTTAACAGCAAAATTGGCTGCACAAGAAGGTGATTTCAGCCAAGCCTTGGCCATTTCCATGCAACTTTCCCCAATGGTGGATAAATACACCGCATCATTGTCCCTGGGAATGCCCTATACCTCCCTATCGGTGTCCAGCGGAATGGAAAAGAAAAATATTGACGATCCAAAATTTACTTTTATGTCCATAGGCCAGTCTGCATCCTTCTCGAAAAGCATTGGAAACAGCACTCTCTCCTTAAGCCAAAATTTGAGTTATGAACCGGAACAAAACCGATTTAATAGCGTAAACTTAAGCGCAAGCTGGTTTGGTCTCAACCTTAAATATGAAATGCTTTACACCTACGGATATACATATACCGGAACTCGATGGCAAGCAGATACGGAACAACGATTCCTGCCATACAGATTTTCTTTCTCCTACTCTTCCGGTAACTTTGATTTTAAATGGGGAGAAAGCGATAACGTTGTTTTGTCCTTTAGCCTCAATACATCATTGGCTTTGGACTTGATACGAATTTCTTCCACCCGATTTACTTTTACACCCTCATTAACATTGAGAATAAAAAATATAATGGATATAACCTTTTCCAGCGATTCTCAAAACAGTGTTGTATATAGGTATTTTCAAGAACATTCATCCAGTAATTTGAGAATACCGGGAGAAACCAACCTTTTCAGAGACTTGTGGAATTCATTTGCATTTTGGGACGAAGGATTGCGAAAGAGTTCCGGCTTCAAATTGAAAAATCTGGATTTCCGAATCTCCCACTCGCTACACGATTGGACACTGGCCTTCGAAGTAAAACTGTCACCACGCCAGTTGACCGATACAAACGGAAGAGTCTACTACGACTTCAGTCCATATTGGGCACTGAGCGTGGTGTGGAAACCCTTTGCCAGTATGAAAACAAACATTGTGGATGACTACGGAACTATAAAACTTAATCCCAAAACTTAATAGTCACCCACAATAAAATCAGTTGTCAGACAAAAGAATTTCAGGTTCGTTGTACTCTGCTTTCAATTTGAGCTCGCCATCTTTGGGAGGCATCAATTTTGAGAAAACAAAGAAACAAACAGCACCCACAATCAAACCGGGGATAATGGACTGTGACAACCAGGGAATCAAGTGTTTGATCCATTTGTCAAAGGCCAAAACCATTACAGAACCGCCGATAAGAGAAGCGATTGTTCCGGCTTGGGAAGAACCTTTCCAATAGTGTCCCACAACATAGGGGAAGAATGCACCGGCTGCACGCAAGGTGAAACTGAACTGCAAGATGGAAATAATGTCGCTGGCGTTGAAGTATGCGATGATTGTTCCGAAAACACCCACGAGACACATGGCAATCTGTGTAACACGCATAACTTCTTTGTCATCGGCATCTTTCTTCAAAGCGGCGCGATAAATATCGTTGGCGAAGATTGAACCTGCACCCAAAAGGTCGGAGTCGGCGGAAGACATTGTTGCGGAAATAATACCGGCAAACAAAAGACCGCATATAACGGCAGGCATAGTTTTAATAGCCAAAACGGGCAATGCATAGCGAGCACCCACATTGGCAAATTCATCGGCGTTGAAAATACCTTTGTTGATCAATGCGAGAGTGATAATACCCAAAATTGTGGGGATGAATGCATAGATGAAGTTAATGAGAGCGGCAAGCATGGAGCCCTGTTTTGCAGCTTTTCCGTCTTTTGCGGCATAGAAGCGAGAAACAGCTTCCTGTCCAACGGTAAAGGTTCCCACATACATGATAATCAAGGAAATAACGTCCCAAAGGCTGTAGCCTTTGAAAATATCGAAGGTTTCGGGAGGAACGGCAGCTTTAACTTCTGACCATCCGCCGGCTGTGTTGAGTGCGAAAGGAACGGCAATAATCATACCCAAAACAATCAAGAACACCTGTACAAAGTCGGTAATTGTAACTGACCACAATCCACCCATAACGGCATAAATTGTAACGACGATACCCACCACGATAACAGCAGTCTTGTAGGAGATACCTAACATTGTGGACAAAATAACCGAAGAGGCAATGAACTGACCGGCGGTAAGGCCAATCAAAGGCAAAAGCATTATAATTGCGGTTACGATACCGGAAGCTCCGCCATAACGACGTCGGAAAAATTCGGGAACGGTTTTGACTTCGGCTGCACGGAATTTAGGTGCCATGAAAGCCAAAATAACAAAGGCAAATCCCATGGCGGCAATATACCACATTGCACTTAAACCATGATTCTGCATACCCTGCTGAACAACACCGAGAGACGAACCTCCTCCAATTTCGGTAGCAGCCAAAGTTCCGGCCATCAAGAACGGACCAAGACGACGACCTGCGACCATAAAATCGGCATTAGACGAAATTCGTTTGCTGGAATAATAACCGATTCCCAACATTGCAAGCATGTAAACGATAACGATTACAATGACTAGAATACTCACTTGCATATCATACTCCTAGATTAAAGATATTCTATTATAACCCGATTTTATGGGTTTGTCAAGGAAAAAATTAAAAAAATATTGAATATTTTACATTGTAACAAAAATTCGGTAAAAAATATAAATAAAATTTGACAAAATTTTTTTTTTATGTTATACTTTTATAATTGAATTTTAGGAGAAGCTGATGTTCAAAATAATAGAAAAGAAACAACTTTCCCAAGATGTTTTTTATTTTCGCGTGAATTGTCCCGAAATCGCAGCCTCACGAAAACCCGGACAATTCGTTATCATTCAAGTTGACGAAGAATTCGGCGAACGTGTTCCCCTAACCATTGCGGATGCTTCGGCGGAAGAAGGTTGGATCGCCCTTATTGCCCAAGCTGTGGGTGCGACTACAATTAAGTTGAGCAGACTCAATGTTGGGGACAGTCTTCCTGTGGTTTTGGGACCATTGGGGAAGCCCACCCACATCGAAAAGGTGGGAACCGTGGTTTGCGTTGGCGGAGGTATCGGTGCCGCCCCCATGCATCCCATTGCCCAAGGCTACAAGGCCGCCGGAAACAAGGTTATTGTCATAATCGGAGCTCGCAATAAGGAACTGATTATTTTTGAAGAGGAGATGAAAAAATTTGCCGATGAAGTTATCGTGGTAACCGATGACGGTTCCTACGGACAAAAGGCCCTCGTCACCGAACCGTTGAAAAAACTCTGCGAATCCGGTGAAGTGAACGAAGTTGTTGCCATCGGTCCTCCCATAATGATGAAATTCTGTGCCGAAACCACCCGCCCCTTCGGTATTCACACTGTTGTATCCCTCAACACAATCATGATTGACGGAACGGGAATGTGCGGTGGCTGCCGCGTTACAGTGGGCGGAGAAACAAAATTCGTTTGCGTTGACGGTCCGGAATTCGATGGCCACAAGGTTGATTTTAACAACATGATGAGCCGAATGAAGGCTTTCAAAGAAGCTGAAGACGAACATCGATGCAGAATCAAAGAACAAATCGAAAAGGGGGAAAAATAATGAGTGCACATCAAACTCCGGAACAGCTGAAAGCAGCAGCTGAAAATATATTAAATGAAATTAAATCCAAGGGTGAGCTTTCCGTAAAGGACAGAATGGCAATTCCTCCCCAGGAAATGCCAGCTCGCGACCCCGTTGCTCGTGCACGCCAAATGGAAGAAGTTGCCCTGGGCTATTTTGCGGAACAGGCCATCGTGGAAGCCAATCGATGCATTCAGTGTAAAAATCAGCCTTGCGTATCCGGCTGTCCCGTCAAGGTGCCTATCCCACAGTTTTTGGCGGAAGTTGCCAAGGGCGAGTTCAAAAAGGCCTGCGACATTATTAAACAAACAAACTTGCTTCCGGCAATTTGTGGTCGTGTATGCCCTCAGGAAACCCAGTGCCAGGGACAATGCACCGTGGGTAAAACCTACAAGGATGCGGAAAAGGCCGTTTCCATCGGTCGTTTGGAACGTTTCGTAGCCGATTACGAGCGTACAAATAATTTGCAAACCGTTCCACCCATCGCAAAGGACACCGGGAAGCGTGTTGCCATAATCGGTAGCGGACCTGCCGGATTAACCGTGGCCGCGGATGTTCGCCGAGCGGGTCACTCCGTAACGGTTTTCGAGGCCTTTCACCAATTAGGTGGAGTTATGGTTTACGGAATCCCCGAATTCCGTCTTCCAAAGGCCATCGTTAAAAGCGAAGTTGAATCTCTGAAAAAAATGGGTGTGGAATTTCGAACCAGTTTCTTGGTGGGAAAGACCAAAACCCTGCCCCAACTTTTGAAAGACGAAGGCTTCGATGCTGCCTTTATCGGAACCGGTGCCGGTCTTCCCAAGTTTATGAACATTCCCGGTGAAAACCTCATTGGTGTATTCAGCGCCAACGAGTACTTGACCCGTGCCAACTTAATGAAGGCTTATCTCACCGATAAATCCGATACGCCCCTTTACAAGGCGGACACCGTTGTGGTAATCGGTGGCGGTAACGTGGCCATGGACGCAGCCCGAATGGGTTACCGTTTGGGTGCAAAAAAAGTCATCGTTCTTTATCGTCGTACCAGGGAAGAAATGCCGGCTCGCCGTGAAGAAGTTGCCCACGCGGAAGAAGAAGGCGTGGAATTCCGGTTCTTGGAAAATCCCATTGAGTTTTTGGGAACGGAAGACGGCAAGGTTCGCGGTCTGCGCGCTTTAAGTTACGAATTGGGCGAGAGCGACGAATCCGGACGACGCCGACCGGTGGAAATAAAAGGTAGTGAACACGAACTGGCCTGCGATGCTGTTATCGTAGCACTGGGTAATTCCAGCAATCCTTTGATGGCACAAACCACCCAAGGCTTGAACGTAACACAGCGAGGCAACATCATTGTGGATGACAAACAGAAAACGTCCCTTGATGCCGTATGGGCCGGCGGTGACATTGTTTTGGGAGCAGCTACCGTAATTCTCGCCATGGGAGAAGGAAGAAACGCCGCTGCTGCAATCAATGATTATTTGAAATAACACCCAAGGGCGGGTGGAAATCACCTGCCCTATTTTTGCCTACGAATGAGTTTTTGAATAAAATTCCCAACAGAATCGTCGTTTTCAACTTCGATTTTTTCAATGCGATTCACGAGGTGTTTTATACAAAGTGAGGGTTTGGATTGAGGTGAGGAAACCAAAAATGGCTTTTGGCGAATCACTGCGTGGGAAACCACAGGATCGTCGTAAATATATCCCAGATATTCGATTTTGTAGTTCAAAAACTGTGCCACAATGGTTGACATTCGGTCGGCAATTCTTTTCGCCTCTGCGGCGGAATTAACACGGTTTACAACCATTTTTATATTCACATCGTACTCTTCCAATTCCGTGGAAACGATTTTTATCATTCCGTAGGCGTCGGTAATGGCAGTGGGCTCCGGTGTGGAAACCAGAACTACTTCATCGGCAGCAGCCACAAAATCCAATACGCTTTCTGAAATTCCCGCACTGGTGTCAATAATTATAATGTCAGCAGTGGATAGCAACTTAAGTTCTGAAATGAAAAAGTCGCGATCCTCATCGGATAAGTTGGCAATGCGAGAAAAGCCGTTGGCACCTGCAACAATACGAATGCCGTAATCGGTTTTATACACAATTTCAGCCATGGTTTTCTGATGAGTAATTACATGATACAAATTAAACTTCGGTTGCATATTCAAAATAACGTTAATGTTCGCCATTCCCAAATCGGCGTCAATGAGGATAACCTTTTTACCCATTTGAGCATATGCAATAGCCATATTTACAGATACGTTGGTTTTTCCCACACCGCCCTTACCGCTGGTAACGGTAATTATTCGCGTTTTTTTCGCATTGCGACCAAAATCAAAAGAACTTTCACGAGCCATAGCTCTTAATTGAGCAGCTTGATCTTCCATATTTTCTCCCAAACTCTATACATTAATTATCGAAAGAAAACCATCAATTCATTATAGATGGAGCGCTTTTTTCTTCTTCTCCGAAGCGTTTTTCCAACTCCGACCAATCCACGTCAAAACCATTTAATTTACGTAACAATATCAACGCATTGGCATCATAAACATCACCGGGAACCTTTTGAGTATCGGACAAAAAGCATATGGCCTTCCCCGAGTTTGCCAAAACGCTGAGAAGGGGTCCCACAGCCACCACCTCATCCAATTTGGTAATAACCAAGGCTTGGTAGTTAAACTGGGAAAATTCGTTCATTATGTTTTCCAAAGCCGTAGCCTGCATGGAAGCCGGAACGGTTAAGAAGAAAACCACAGGTAATTTTTCCGAAGAAAATCCCGTACGAATTTTGGCAATCTGCTCAAAATCCTTGGGGCTGGCTCCAATGGTGTCCACAAAAATTAAATCTTTCTGGAAACGATAAAAATCCAGCATTTCGATGAGATCCGCGGCGTTTACTGCTTTGGAAAATGATACGTTTCGGTTTAAAGCGGAAGCCAAAAGTTCCGCGTACTTCGAAAGGCCTTCCTGTCCACCGATTTTGTAATAATCCGCAGAAATTAAATGTATGGACAAGGAACTGATGCCGGATT
>JAFNZQ010000280.1 GCA_017382775.1 Spirochaetaceae bacterium | reverse complement strand
GATAAAACTCCGGGACGAATCAGATATTCAACTCCGGATTACATTAAGGTTTTCGAATCCAACACCAAAAAGGACATAATTTTCTACGAATTTGCCAAGGAAGACGGCGAATGGAAGGTTCATTTGCGGGAATTTTAAAATTTAATTCCGAATGTGCAATAGGGCTTTAAGGAAATGTCCAATGGGAAAAAGGTCTTCGTTGCAAATTTGTCAAAGCTCAATATGAGGGGCGTTCCTGCCACTAAAAAAAGTTTGTCCGAAAAGTCTTTTCGCCAATCAAAGATGGCTCCAATTCCTATGGAAAACATTTTTGTCCCCATCAATTTTAAATTTGCAACTCCGCCCAGGGAATAGGTGCCGGTTGTTTTCTTCCACACATAAGCACCGCCTGCCGTAAGTTCGATTCCCACCGTGCTGTTGGTAAGTCGCCGTCCGCTGTCGGAAAATTGCAAGTAGGGAAAGAATACGTCAAGGTTTCCGTGGAATGAAAAGGGCTTTTCCGGAGCAAAATAGGCGTAATTTACTTGGACGCCTGCGGAAAGGGCGCCCAAAATATTTGTTTTGTCGTCCTGGGGATTTTTATGCGTTACAATGAGGGATACCGGATTGGAATATCCCACGGACAGATGGTGAGGCATGGCAAAACCCGTAAACGCGTAAAAACAAAATAAAAGTGACAGACAAAACTTTCTCATGGAAAAATAATACAGGATAAAACCGGAAAAGTCAATTCGCAACCGAGGATAAATCCCACTAAAACGACACATGTTTAAAAAAATGTCTTTTTTTCAGTGGGATTTTACCCGGATTTTGTCAGTCATCCTTGGCTTGGGGAATTACCAAATTCAAGATGATTCCCACCAAAGTGGCAAGGGCAACGCCTTTCAATTCGAAGGAGAAGCTGCTCAATGGAAATTTCACCATTCCGCCACCGATTCCTATTACCAAAATTATGGAAGAAATGGTCAAGTTACGTTTATGTCGATAATCCACTCCGCTTTCCACCAAGGTTCGCAATCCGCTGGATGCAATGGTTCCGAAAAGCAACATGGAAATTCCGCCCATTATGGGTGTGGGAATTGTTTGTATCAGTGCGTTAAATTTTTGGAAAAATGACAGTATTATGGCAAAAACGCCGGCCAATCCGATTACCCAAACGCTGTAAACCTTGGTTATGGCCATAACTCCGATGTTTTCACCGTAGGTGGTGTTGGGCGGTCCACCCCATATTGCGGCCCACAGTGAGGCGGCACCGTCACCCAAAAGGGTGCGATGAAGTCCCGGGTCTTTGTAAAAGTCCTTGCCCACAACACGGCTTGTAACCATTGTGTCTCCCAAATGTTCGCATACCGTTGCCAAAGAAACGATTATAAAGGTCAAAACCGAAATAAAGTTGAATTTCGGTGCGATTAAACGGGGCAGGCCGAAAAAGGGTGCGTTCCGAATTACTTCAAAGTCAATCAGGCGATAGGCGGGAAAGAAATTTCCCATGATTAAAACAAAGGCGTAACCGAAAAAAAGCCCGATTAAAACAGGGATTACACTGAAAAATCCTTTGAGAAAAATGTTGGCAATCACAGTGATTAACAGAGTGAACAGTGCTATGGAAAGGTAAACCAGGCTGTAATTACCGTTTCCGTCCAACATGGCCATGTTCATAGCCGTGGGCGCCAAATTAAGCCCGATACAGATTATGACGCTACCGATTACCACCGGCGGCAAGGCTCGATCCAGCCATTTTGTTCCGACAAACTTGACGATTACCGCTATGAAACAAAAAAAAAAGCCCGGCGGCAAAGGTGCCTCCGAGCATATATTCCACGCCAAAAGACGAACTTATGGAAATCAGTGCCGGAATAAAGGAAAAGGACGATCCCAAAAAGGCGGGCACCTTTGCTCCCGTTAGCACAATGTAAATCAGCGTACCGGAACCGGCGGTGAAAAGTGCTGTGGATGGGTTTAATCCCGTTAGAAGCGGCACCAAAACCGTGGCTCCGAACATTGCAAATACGTGCTGAAAACTCAATAAAATCCATTTACCTGTGGGCGGTATTTCTCTAACCCCGATTTCTTTCAAAATTCCCTCCAAAACATAAATTGACAAATTCTAATGCAAAGTGAATTTTTAGTCAATAGATTTATGAAAAAATTACGGATTTTTTTCCGAAATCCATGAAAGCGTTTTTGTAAATCTTTCCTTTTTAAGTAAAAAAATCTTGACAAACGGACTTTTAGGGTATAAAATTAAAACAGGGAGAATTTATGGGAATAATGTTTTATTCATTGGGTGCCGCCCAGGAAGTTACCGGTTCGAAACATGTTTTGGAAATAAACGGCGTACCACTTTTGGTGGATTGCGGTGCTTTTCAAGGAACTCGCTCCGAAGCGGACAGAAAAAATCGTGAGTTTGCCATACCGGCGGAAAAACTGTCGGCCGTTGTTTTAACCCATGCCCATTACGACCATTGCGGACTTTTACCTCTTTTGGTAAAAAAAGGATTTAAACAAAACATCTTCGCTACGTCGGCCACACGGGATTTGGCCAACCTTATAATGATGGACAGTGCTCGCATTCAGAAGCGGGATGCGGAATATTTGGAAAAACAGGCCAAAAAACGGGGCGAATCCTTTAATTGGCGTCCCCTTTTCGACGAAAGCGATGTGGTTAAAACCATGAATCAATTCGTATCCATATCATATAACAGAAAACTTTTCGCGGCTCCCAATGTGGAAATCGAATTTTTCGACGCCGGCCACATTTTAGGCTCGGCCTTAACCAATATACGAATAACCGGTGAGGAAAAGGGTGATGTGAACGTGCTTTTTTCCGGTGATTTGGGACGAGTCGGAAAGCCGATTATTCGCAATCCCGACACGGCTTTACCGCCGCCGGACTACATTGTGCTGGAAAGTACTTACGGAAACCGAATCCATGACCATTCCGATGCGGTTTTGGACGAATTGGCCTTCATCGTTCACCGCTGCGTGGAAAAAAAGGGAAAAATAATCATTCCGGCCTTCGCTGTGGAACGAACCCAGGAACTGATTTACTATTTCAACCTTTTGACGATGCAACACCGTATTCCTCCAATTCCCATTTATGTGGATTCTCCCATGGCAACCAATGCCACAACAATTTTCCAAATACATCCGGAATGCTACGACGATCAAACAAAGGATACATTTTTAAATCAGTCGAAAAATCCCTTCGGCTTCGGATCCCTTAATTTTGTTATGAACGTGGAGGAATCCAAGGCTTTGAACAAAAAAGAAGGGCCAATGATAATTATCAGTGCCGACGGAATGTGCGAATTTGGTCGCGTTGTTCACCATTTGGCCAACGGAATCGAAAATCCCGACAACACAGTGATGATTGTGGGCTACATGGCGGAAAACACCTTGGGACGTCGACTGATCAATCGGGAATCCGAGGTTAAAATAATGGGCTAATGGAAGAAAGTAAAGGCGGCGGTGGAAATAATGACCGCATTCAGTGCCCACGCCGACTATGCCGAAACCTTGGCATGGCTTAAAGCCTTGGATACAGGTCGACTTAAACGGATTTTCTTGGTTCACGGGGAAACCGAGGCCCAAGAAAATTTGCAACACATTCTGATGCAAAACTTTTTTCACGATGTGGAAATAGTTCGCTACGGTGCCACGTACACT